>NZ_JBSFLI010000008.1:0-267938 GCF_053598955.1 Streptomyces sp. NPDC001056
CCAGCCGGGCACGCTGCACCCAGAACCAGGCGGCGCGCAGCGGGTCCGGCGCGTCCTCCAGCAGGCGCAGAGCCCGCTCGGTGATCGTCAGGGCCTCTCCCCGCGGGGAGAGGGGCGCCCCTCTGTGCGTCACCGTCGTACCGAAGCGGCTTCCACCCGACGGCCGGCGGCGCCTTTCGCGGCCTACTGCGCGCCGGGCCGCACCAGGCCGCTCTCGTACGCGTACACCGCCGCCTGCACCCGGTCCCGCAGACCCAGCTTGGTCAGCACATGCCCGACATGCGTCTTGACGGTCGTCTCGCTCACGAACAGATCCGCCGCGATCTCCGCGTTCGACAACCCCCGTGCCACCAGCTTCAGCACCTCCACCTCACGGTCCGTGAGCGTGTGCAGGGTGTCCGGAACCGGCTCCTCACCCGAGGGCAGATGCGTGGCGTACTTGTCCAGCAGCCGGCGCGTGATGCTCGGCGCCAGCATCGCCTCGCCGCCCGCCACCACCCGGATCGCCTGCACCAGCTCGTCCGCGGGCGCGTCCTTCAGCAGGAAACCGCTGGCGCCGGCACGCAGCGCCTCCACCACGTACTCGTCCAGATCGAAGGTCGTCAGCACCAGCACCTTCGCCGGACCGTCCCGGCCCGGACCGCTGATCTGCCGGGTCGCCTCGACGCCGTCCATCCGCGGCATACGGATGTCCATCAGCACGACGTCCGGCTGCAGGGCCCGCACCTGATCGAGGGCCTGGAGGCCGTCACCGGCCTCGCCCACGACCGCGAGATCCTGCTCGGCCTCCAGGATCATCCGGAAACCCGTACGCAGCAGGGGCTGGTCGTCGACCAGTAGGACGCGGATGGCCACGTGACACTCCTTCGCTAGTCCGCGCCCATTCTGCCCTGCGGCACACCACCCGACTCCCGCGCCCTGACCGGCAGCGGATACGGCGGGGGAGTGCCCCCGAACTCCGGGCAGTGCGCCTGGTGATCGCACCAGCCGCACAGCTTCGTCGGCCGCGGCCGCCACTCACCGCTCTCGGTGGCCTGCCGGATGGCGTCCCACAGCGCGCGCAGCCTGCGCTCCACCCGCTCCAGATCGGCGGGCGCCGGGTCGTACGTCAGCACGTCCCCGCTGCCCAGATACACCAGCTGGAGCCGGCGCGGCACGACGCCCTTGAGCCGCCACACCACCAGCGCGTAGAACTTCATCTGGAACAGCGCGCTCTCCGCGTACTCCGGCCGCGGCGCCTTGCCCGTCTTGTAGTCGACGATCCGCACCTCACCGGTCGGCGCCACGTCCACCCGGTCGATGATGCCGCGCAGCCGGAGCCCCGACTCCAGCTCGGCCTCCACGAACAGCTCCCGCTCGGCCGGCTCCAGCCGCGTCGGATCCTCCAGCGTGAACCAGCGCTCCACCAGCCGCTCGGCCTCACCCAGCCACCGCGCCAGCCGCTCCCCGTCCGCATCGTCCGCGAACAGCTCCGCCAGCTCCGGACGGTTCTCGCGCAGCCGGTCCCACTGACCCGGCACCAGCGACCTGGCCCGCGGCGCGGTCCGCTCCCCGGCGGGCGCGTCGAACAACCGCTCAAGCACCGCGTGCACCAGCGTGCCCCGCGTCGCCGCCTCGCTCGGCTTCTCGGGCAGCCGGTCGATCACCCGGAACCGGTACAGCAGCGGACACTGCATGAAGTCACCGGCGCGGGAGGGGGAGAGCGAGGTGGGCGCGACGGCCGGGCGCTCGGCGGCCTCGGCGGCTCCGGTGGCGGTGACGGCCCCGGCGGCGTCACCGGCTTCCCCGGCTTCGGTGACCGAGGGGTCCGGCGCGGGCGAGGGGCGCGGTACGGCGGCGGGGCTCGGCGCCTCCGCCGTCGCCGCGGGCGGGTCCGTCGGCTCGGGGCCGCCCGGCGCGGCTCCCGCCTCCTCGAAGCTGGTGTCCATGTCCACAGACCATACGGCCCACCACCGACAGTGACCCGTCACCGGCCCGTGCGGACGCCCGACCAAGGGGAAATACAAGGGGTGCCGGGGCGAAACGTGCCACCACGGCCGCATACCATCGATCAGAGACCCTTCCGCCCCAAGAGGCGCGGAAGACGCTTCGAACGAGGGGACACCGTGGACGTGAGCGGCGCGAGCGGGCAGCCGCGGTCCGGCGACGACCAGCCGACCGACCACCCCGCAGTCCCAACGCCCCCCAGCCCCCCGGCACCGCGGGAGGGCGGCCCCGACACGACCGCCCCGGCCGCCGGGTCCCCCGGGGCCGAGGCCGACGGCACCGACCGGCCGGACGTTCCGGAAGGCGCGGCCGCTCAGGATGACGACCGGGCCGACCGGGACGGCCGGGACGGCCGGGACGGCCGGGACGGCCGGGACGGCCAGGACGGCCAGGACGGCCAGGACGGCCGAAACGGCCTCGCACCCGCCGACGGCGCGGCCCCCCACCGCACCCTCGCCCACTCCGAACCCCCCGGCGGCCCCGGAATGGCCAAGGGCGAACCCCCGCGGCCCCCCAAGGAGCCCGGCGGCGGCATTCTCATGGGGCGGCCCTTCGGCGTGCCCGTGTACGTGGCCCCCAGCTGGTTCCTCGTCGCCGCGCTGATCACCTGGGTCTTCGGCGGACAGCTCGACCGCGTGCTCCCCGAGCTGGGGTACGCCCGCTACCTCGTGTCGCTGTTCTTCGCGGTCGCCTTCTACGCCTCCGTACTGGTCCACGAACTCGCCCACACCGTGGCCGCGATCCGCTTCAAACTCCCCGTCCGCCGCATCCAGCTCCAGTTCTTCGGCGGCGTCTCCGAGATCGAGAAAGAGGCCGAGACACCGGGCAGGGAGTTCGTGCTGGCCTTCGTCGGCCCCCTGCTCTCCCTCGTCCTCGCCGGCCTCTTCTACCTCGCCATGAAGCCCGTGCAAGCGGGCACCGTCCCCGGCGTCCTCCTCGCCGGCCTCATGGTCTCCAACCTCATCGTGGCCGCCTTCAACCTGCTGCCCGGCCTCCCCCTCGACGGCGGCCGCATGCTCCGCGCCGTCGTCTGGAAGATCACCGGCAAACCCATGAGCGGCACCGTGGCCGCCGCCTGGGTCGGCCGCGCCCTCGCCGTCGCCGTCCTCGTCGGACTGCCCCTGCTCAACTCCTCCGGCAGCTTCGGCGGCGGCACCGAGGACACCGGCGGCATGGACACCGTCACCGACGCCCTGCTCGCCGCCATCCTCGCCGCGATCATCTGGACCGGCGCCGGCAACAGCCTGCGCATGGCCAGGCTGCGCGAACACCTCCCCGACCTGCGCGCCCGCACCCTCACCCGCCGCGCCGTACCCGTCGAGACCGACACCCCCCTCTCCGAAGCCCTGCGCCGCGCCAACGCCGCCGGCGCCCGCGCCCTCGTCGTCGTCGACGCCGACGGCCGCCCCCTCTCCCTTGTCCGCGAGTCCGCCATCGTCGGCGTGCCCGAACACCGCCGCCCCTGGGTCTCCGTCAGCAGCCTCGCCCAGGACCTCACCGACGACATGCGCGTCTCCGCCGAACTCGCCGGCGAAGAACTCCTCGACGCCCTGCGCGCCGCTCCCGCCACCGAGTACCTCGTCGTCGAGACCACCGGCGAGATCTACGGCGTCCTGTCCGCCGCCGACGTGGAACGCGCCTTCGTCAGGGCCATGGCCCGACCCGTCTGACGGCCGGTGGCCCGCCCCCGCCCGTCACGCCGGTCAAGCCCCCGGCAGGGAACCGGTAGGCTGGTCACATGTCCGAACCGACCGGTGCCGCCCGCAGGCGCGGGCCCTTCAAGGTCGGGGACCAGGTACAGCTGACCGACCCCAAGGGCCGCCACTACACGTTCACGCTCGAAGCCGGAAAGAACTTCCACACCCACAAGGGTTCCTTCCCGCACGACGAACTGATCGGTGCTCCCGAGGGCAGCGTTGTCCGCACCACCGGCAACGTGGCCTACCTCGCGCTGCGCCCCCTGCTCCCCGACTACGTCCTGTCCATGCCCCGCGGGGCAGCCGTCGTCTACCCGAAGGACGCGGGGCAGATCCTCGCCTTCGCCGACATCTTCCCCGGCGCCCGCGTCGTCGAGGCAGGCGTCGGCTCCGGCTCCCTCAGCAGCTTCCTGCTGCGGGCCATCGGCGACCAGGGCATGCTGCACTCCTACGAGCGCCGCGACGACTTCGCCGAGATCGCCCGGCAGAACGTGGAACGCTACTTCGGCGGCCCCCACCCGGCCTGGCAGCTCACCGTCGGCGACCTCCAGGACAACCTGTCCGACACGGACGTCGACCGCGTCATCCTCGACATGCTCGCCCCCTGGGAATGCCTCGAAGCCGTCTCCAAGGCACTCGTCCCCGGCGGCATCGTGTGCTGCTACGTGGCCACCACCACCCAACTCGCGCGCACCGTGGAATCCATCCGCGAGATCGGCTGCTTCAACGAGCCGACCGCCTGGGAGACCATGATCCGCAACTGGCACATCGAGGGCCTCGCCGTCCGCCCCGACCACCGCATGATCGGCCACACCGGCTTCCTGCTCACCGCCCGCCGCCTCGCCGACGGCGTCGAGCCCCCCATGCGCCGCCGCCGCCCCGCCAAGGGCGCCTACGGCGAGGACTACGCCGGACCCAACGCCGACGGCGGCACCGGCCGCTGAGCCGTCCGCACCCGGCACAACACCAGGGCGCCGTGCCCCAGTTCCCCGCCACGCGCGGGAACTCGGGCACGGCGCCCACCCGTTGACAGGGCACCAGAACCCCGGACAACCGGCAAACCGCCCCCCTCGGCCCCGCCACCACCGGAAATCCCGACCCCGCCGTTCCCCCGCACCCTGACGTGTGGCACCATGCTGGCCACCCCCCCGGCACAGCCCTCACAGGAGACACTCCTAGTGCAGCAATCCGCCGTTCCGGAGCTCGCCCACACCCACACCCGTCCCATCCACTGGCTCGCCACAGCCACCGCCGTCGCGGGCGTCGTGGCCCTCTCCTCCCTCGTCCAACCCGGATCGGCCACCGCCGCCCAGCCCGCCAAGGGCACCAGAGCGGCCCCCGCCCCCACGGCCGCCGCGCCACCCGCCACCACCGGCGTCACCTTCCCCCTGTCCTGCGGACCCGAGAAGGCCGTCGTCGCCAAGAAGGCCACCGGCGACCTCGACGGCGACGGCCGTCCGGAGACCGCCGCCGTCGTCCACTGCGACACCGCCATGGGCACCCCACCCGACGGCGTCTACGTCCTCACCCGCGCCGCCGACGGCCACACCCCCCGCGTCGTCGCCACGCTCGTCGACCCCGAGGACCGGCTCACCGTCACCGACTTCGCGATACACACCGGCACCGTCACGGCCACCCTGCTCGGCTACTCCTCCGACGCCGTGCCCCGCTGCTGCCCCGACACGAAGACCCCGGCAGCGTGGCACTGGAACGGCAAAACCTTCCTGCGCACCACACCGGCCGGGGCCCACAGCGTCTGACGACACGGCGTCCGAAAAACGCGGCTCACTCCGCGTCGGGACCGTACACCTCCACCCTGTCCGAAACCCTGCGCACATGGATGCACTCGCCAGGACACTCCCTGGCCGAGTCCACCACGTCCGTGAGCAACGGCAGCGGCACCGGCGTCGTCGCCCCCGGGGCCTGGAGCAGCTCGTCGTCCGCGCCCTTCACATAGGCCAGACCGTCGATGTCCAGCTCGAACACCTCCGGGGCGTACTGGGCACAGATCCCGTCGCCGGTACACAGGTCCTGGTCGATCCAGACCTCCAGCGCCTCCCCGGCCGGGGCCTCCTGCTGCACGGTCACCTCTCCTGACATCGGTACGCCGCACCCCCGGCACAGCCCGTACCGGCCGGGACCACTCCAGCGGCAGTCGAACATGCCCGACCCTACCCCCGGCCCCCGAAACAGGCCGCCTCCGGTCACCCAGGGTTTCCACCCCCACCGGCTCGGGTACGAGCGCTCGACCAGGAACAGGACGTCCCGCCCGCCCGACGCACACTTCCAGCCAGGCCCATGACGACACCGTCAGGCCCGACCGTCGCTCTACGTGATGACCGTACGAGCGCCCTCCGGCCTGCCCGCACAACCGCCCACCCGGCCGGAGCCGACAACTCCGGCCACCCCTGAAGGGTTTCGACCGCGCCAACCATGGAACAAGCCGCTTCCCCATCACGTTGAGTGGGTATCCCCTCCGTGCGAGGGAGTGCGCACCGGGTGACCGACGACACACCTTGACAGTCATTGTGATCTAGGGGTTTCAATCGACACCCACCCAGGTAGGGTCTGGAAGCGTCCAGCTCCCCTTGGAGGAGGTGAGGACCGTGGCAGCCCACGACGACGACATGAACCGCGGCATCCGCCCGGGACGCGGGTCCGACGACCCGGCCGGGCAGATCGCCTACCTTGAGCAGGAGATCGCCGTCCTGCGACGCAAGCTCGCCGACTCTCCGCGACACACGAGGATTCTCGAAGAGCGGATCGTCGAGCTGCAGACCAACCTGGCCGGCGTGTCCGCCCAGAACGAGCGACTGGCCAACACCCTCCGCGAGGCCCGCGACCAGATCGTGGCCCTCAAGGAGGAAGTCGACCGGCTCGCCCAGCCGCCGGCCGGCTTCGGAGTCTTCCTGCAAGCCAACGAGGACGGCACCGCCGACATCTTCACCGGCGGCCGCAAGCTCCGCGTGAACGTCAGCCCGAGCGTCGACCTCGACGACCTGCGCCGCGGTCAGGAGGTCATGCTCAACGAGGCGCTCAACGTGGTCGAGGCCATGGAATTCGAGCGCGTCGGCGACATCGTCACCCTCAAGGAGATCCTTGAGGACGGCGAACGCGCCCTCGTCCTCGGACACACCGACGAGGAACGAGTGGTCCGTCTCGCCGAACCGCTCCTCGACGTCACCATCCGACCCGGCGACGCCCTCCTGCTCGAACCGCGCTCCGGATACGTCTACGAAGTCGTCCCCAAGAGCGAGGTCGAGGAACTCGTCCTCGAAGAGGTCCCCGACATCGGCTACGAGGCCATCGGCGGCCTCGGCAACCAGATCGAGGCCATCCGCGACGCCGTCGAACTGCCCTACCTCTACCCCGACCTCTTCAAGGAGCACGAGCTGCGCCCGCCCAAGGGCGTCCTGCTCTACGGCCCCCCCGGCTGCGGCAAGACCCTCATCGCCAAGGCCGTCGCCAACTCCCTCGCCAAGAAGGTCGCCGAAGTCACCGGCCAGGCCGCCGGCAAGAGCTTCTTCCTCAACATCAAGGGCCCCGAGCTCCTCAACAAGTACGTCGGCGAGACCGAACGCCAGATCCGCCTCGTCTTCCAGCGCGCCCGCGAGAAGGCCAGCGAGGGTACTCCCGTCATCGTCTTCTTCGACGAGATGGAGTCGCTCTTCCGTACCCGCGGCTCCGGCGTCAGCTCCGACGTCGAGAACACCATCGTCCCCCAGCTCCTCGCCGAGATCGACGGCGTCGAGGGCCTCCAGAACGTGGTCGTCATCGGCGCCTCCAACCGCGAGGACATGATTGACCCCGCCATCCTGCGCCCCGGCCGACTCGACGTGAAGATCAAGATCGAGCGTCCCGACGCCGAGGCCGCCAAGGACATCTTCGGCAAGTACCTCACCGAGCGCCTCCCGCTCCACACGGAGGACCTCACCGAACACAGCGGCAACAAGAACGCCACGGTCCAGGCCATGATCCAGACCGCGGTCGAGCAGATGTACGCCGAATCCGAGGAGAACCGCTTCCTGGAAGTCACCTACGCCAACGGCGACAAGGAAGTCCTCTATTTCAAGGACTTCAACTCCGGCGCCATGATCGAGAACATCGTCGGCCGCGCCAAGAAAATGGCGATCAAGGACTTCCTCGAAAAGAGCCAGAAGGGCCTCCGCGTCTCCCACCTCCTCCAGGCCTGCGTGGACGAGTTCAAGGAGAACGAAGACCTGCCGAACACCACCAATCCCGACGACTGGGCCCGTATCTCCGGAAAGAAGGGCGAGCGGATCGTCTACATCCGCACCCTCATCACCGGAAAGCAGGGCGCGGACACCGGACGCTCCATCGACACGGTGGCGAACACCGGTCAGTACCTGTAAAAGCGGGGCGGCTGCGGGTGCCCACGGCGGGTACCCGCAGCCGACTGTTTTTCTGGCCACGACCGGAGCAGGCAATGACGCGAATGATCTCCCCACCAGCGCAAAGGCGTTCTAGGCTCTTTCCTACCGCCGAGTCGCGCAGTGCGGGCACGGGCACCGCACACGCACCGGAGCGCCAGCGGTACGTGAGCGGCGCCCACCACCGAGGGTGCCGCCGGGCAAGGAGGGCCGCATGACCGTACGGCGAGTAATGGGCATCGAGACGGAGTACGGGATCTCCGTCCCCGGCCACCCCAACGCCAATGCCATGCTCACCTCGTCCCAGATCGTCAACGCCTACGCGGCGGCGATGCACCGGGCCCGCCGGGCTCGCTGGGACTTCGAGGAGGAGAACCCGCTACGCGACGCGCGAGGCTTCGACCTCGCCCGGGAGACGGCCGACGCCAGCCAGCTCACCGACGAGGACATCGGCCTCGCCAACGTGATCCTCACCAACGGCGCGCGGCTCTACGTCGACCACGCCCACCCCGAATACAGCGCCCCCGAGGTCACCAACCCCCGCGACGCCGTCCTGTGGGACAAGGCCGGCGAACGCATCATGGCCGAGGCCGCCGAGCGGGCCGCACAGCTTCCCGGCGCCCAGCCCATCCACCTCTACAAGAACAACACCGACAACAAGGGCGCCTCCTACGGCACGCACGAGAACTACCTCATGCGGCGCGAGACCCCGTTCTCGGACATCGTGCGCCACCTGACGCCCTTCTTCGTCTCCCGCCAGGTCTTCGCCGGCGCCGGCCGCGTCGGCATCGGCCAGGACGGCCACGAGCACGGCTTCCAGCTCAGCCAGCGCGCCGACTACTTCGAGGTCGAGGTCGGTCTTGAGACCACCCTCAAGCGCCCCATCATCAACACCCGCGACGAACCGCACGCGGACGCGGAGAAGTACCGCCGCCTCCACGTGATCATCGGCGACGCCAACCTCTCGGAGATCTCCACCTACCTCAAACTCGGCACCACCTCGCTGGTCCTCGCCATGATCGAGGACGGCTTCATCGCGGTCGACCTGGCCGTGGACCAGCCGGTCCGCACCCTCCACCAGGTCTCCCACGACCCGAGCCTCAAGCGCCTGGTCACCCTCCGCAGCGGCCGCACGCTCACCGCCGTACAGCTCCAGATGGAGTACTACGAGCTGGCCCGCAAATACGTCGAGGAACGCCACGGAGCCGATGCCGACGAGCAGACCAAGGACGTCCTCAGCCGCTGGGAGGACACCCTCACCCGGCTGGAGAACGACCCCATGAGCCTCGCCGGCGAACTGGACTGGGTGGCCAAGCGCGAGCTCATGGAGGGCTACCGCCGGCGCGACGGCCTCGACTGGGACGCCGCCCGGCTGCACCTGGTCGACCTCCAGTACGCCGACGTACGGGCCGAGAAGGGCCTGTACAACCGTCTCGCGGCCCGTGGCAGGATGAAGCGCCTGCTGGACGAGACCGAGGTGGACAGGGCGCGTACGAAGCCGCCGGAGGACACCCGGGCGTACTTCCGCGGCCGTTGCCTGGAGCAGTACGCCGACGACGTCGCCGCGGCCAGCTGGGACTCGGTCATCTTCGACCTTCCCGGCCGGGACTCGCTCCAGCGCGTCCCAACCCTGGAACCGCTACGCGGAACGCGAAATCACGTCAAGGAGCTGCTGGACCGCTGCCGCACCGCGGAAGACCTGGTCAGGGTCCTGTCGGGCGGATGAGCGGGGCCAGCGGGTACTCGGTGCGGTCCGCGGCGGCGGGTGGAAATCCCGCCGCCCGGGAATCATCGAGATGGTCCCCGTACGTTGGAGAACTGCGGGGCCGATGTCGGACCCGGCTTGTAGGGTCTGATCATCACCGATCGGCAGGCTAACTGAGCGGGGTGAGGTTATGGCAACCAAGGACACCGGCGGCGGCCAGCAGAAGGCCACACGGTCCACCGAGGAGGTCGAGGAGCAGGCGCAGGACGC
This sequence comes from Streptomyces sp. NPDC001056, assembly GCF_053598955.1. Taxonomy (NCBI): domain Bacteria; kingdom Bacillati; phylum Actinomycetota; class Actinomycetes; order Kitasatosporales; family Streptomycetaceae; genus Streptomyces; species Streptomyces sp. NPDC001056. Next base: position 10,050 of record NZ_JBSFLI010000008.1, read on the forward strand.
GCAGGCCTCGGAGGACCTCAAGGAACGACAGGAGAAGCTGTCGGACGACGTGGACTCCGTCCTGGACGAGATCGATGACGTACTTGAGGAGAACGCAGAGGATTTCGTTCGGTCCTTCGTGCAAAAGGGTGGAGAGTAAAGGCGAATTGGTCGCCTAACCTTCGAAGCGAAGGTCGTGGGGGGATCGGATGGCTGAGGAGCCGAAAGCCAAGGAATGCGGGAAGTGCGGGCGGAATCTGCCTCCCGCGGCCTTCGCGAGGGACAGGAACCGGCGCGACGGTCTTCAGGTGTACTGCCGGGAGTGCGTGGCCGAGTACGGCGCCGCGCACTACCGGCGGCGCCGGGAGGCCGAGGGCAAGGCCGTCCGGCAGAAGGTGGCGGTCCCGGTCGGGCACAAGCGCTGCCCGCAGTGCCGAGAGGTGAAGCCTCACTCCGAGTGGGAGCGGAACACGTCCTCGTCCGACGGTTGGGCGAGCTACTGCCGCCCCTGCCGTGCCGGGCGGAACAGGGCCGGCTATCTCAAGCGCGCATACGGCCTCACCGAGACCGAACGCGACCTGCTCATCGCCTCCCAAGGCGGCGTCTGCTGCATCTGTCTCGCGGCGCCGCCCGCACATGTGGATCACAGTCACGAGACGGGTAGGGTCCGTGGCGTACTGTGCTTCAGCTGCAACGCTGCGCTGGGGCAGTTCAAGGATCAGCCCGAGGTGATAAGGCGGGCTGCTGCATACGTGGAAGGAAACGTGTGGAAGCCAACACTCGTAGCACCGGGCGTCTACCAGCTGCCTTCCTGACGCCGGGATCCTCCTCCTTCATGGACTTCCTCGCCGGGCACCAGCCGGAGATGCTGCCGGGCAACCGGCAGCTGCCGCCGACGCAGGGGGTGATCGAGGCACCGCACGGCACCACCATCGTGGCGGTGACCTTCCCCGGCGGCGTGGTGCTCGCCGGTGACCGCAGGGCCACCATGGGCAATGTGATCGCGCAGCGGGACATCGAGAAGGTGTTCCCGGCCGACGAGTACTCCGCGGTGGGCATCGCGGGCACCGCCGGTCTCGCCGTGGAGATGGTCAAGCTCTTCCAGCTGGAGCTGGAGCACTTCGAGAAGGTCGAGGGCGCCCAGCTGTCCCTGGAGGGCAAGGCGAACCGGCTGTCGACGATGATCCGTTCCAACCTCGGCATGGCCATGCAGGGCCTGGCCGTGGTGCCCCTGTTCGCGGGGTACGACGTGGACCGGGACAAGGGCCGCATCTTCTCGTACGACGTGACCGGCGGCCGTTCCGAGGAGCACAACTTCGCGGCGACGGGCTCGGGCTCGATCTTCGCCCGGGGCGCGATGAAGAAGCTGTTCCGTGACGACCTGACGGAGGAGCAGGCCATCACGCTGGTGGTGCAGGCCCTCTACGACGCGGCCGACGACGACTCGGCGACCGGTGGTCCCGATGTCGCCCGCCGGATCTACCCGATCATCACCGTGATCACCGAGGACGGTTTCCGCCGGCTCACCGGGGAAGAGGCCGCCGAGATCTCCCGTTCGGTGCTCCAGCGGCGCCTGGAGGAGCCGGACGGCCCCAAGGCCGCCCTGCTCTGAGGCGGCGGCCCGGTTCTTGACAAGGTGATCACAGTGACCATGACAGAAAGGGACGGATAACCGGTGTCGACGCCGTTCTATGTCTCACCCCAGCAGGCGATGGCCGACCGGGCGGAGTACGCCCGCAAGGGCATCGCCCGTGGCCGCAGCCTGGTGGTCATGCAGTATGCCGACGGCATCGTGTTCGTCGGCGAGAACCCGTCCCGTGCGCTCCACAAGTTCAGCGAGATCTACGACCGGATCGGCTTCGCCGCGGCCGGCAAGTACAACGAGTACGAGAACCTGCGCATCGGCGGCGTCCGGTACGCCGACCTGCGCGGCTACACCTATGACCGGGACGATGTGACGGCCCGCGGTCTGGCCAACGTGTACGCCCAGACGCTGGGCACCATCTTCTCCTCGGCGGCCGAGAAGCCGTACGAGGTGGAGCTGGTGGTGGCGGAGGTGGGGGAGACCCCGGAGGGCGACCAGATCTACCGGCTGCCGCATGACGGTTCCATCGTGGACGAGCACGGTTCGGTCGCGGTGGGCGGCAATGCCGAGCAGATCAGCGGCTTCCTGGACCAGCGTCACCGGGACGGGATGAGCCTGGCGGAGGCGCTGAAGCTGGCGGTGCAGGCCCTGTCGCGGGACACGAGCGGCAGCGAGCGGGAGATTCCGGCGGAGCGGCTGGAGGTCGCGGTGCTGGACCGTACGCGTCCGCAGAAGCGCAAGTTCAAGCGGATCGTGGGCCGTCAGCTGGCGCGTCTGCTGGAGGCCGAGGGCGCGGGGTCGGCTTCGGAGGGCTCGGAGGAGTCCGACGAGGCGGAGTGATCCGCCGTCTTCTTCGTCCTGGTGTGCCCCGGCCGTCCTTCCGGCCGGGGCACACTGCCGTTCACGCGTGCGGCCGGGGCGTCCGTGGGGGCGCCGTGGAGCCTCGTACGACGAGTTCGACCGGGATGTCGCCCCCCGTCGGCTCGTGGCCCTCCAGGACGGCCAGCAGGGCGCGCATGCCGCGTTCGCCGAAGAGTTCGGCGTCGAGGCGGACGGTGGTGAGTTCGGGGTCGAGGGCGGTGGCGAGGGCGAGGTCGTCGAGGCCGGTGACGGAGACGTCGTCGGGGATGCGCAGGCCGAGGCGGCGCAGGGCCTTGTAGGCGCCGGCGGCGAGTTTGTCGTCGTCGCAGACGATCGCGGTGGGGCGTGGCCCGGGGGTGGTGAGGGCGGTCTCGGTGGCGGCGAGGGCACCTTCGATGGAGATGGGCGCGCGGGCGGTGCTCAGTTCGGTGCCGGGTACGGCGGCGAGGCGGGCGCCGAGTGCGCGGGCACGGGCTTCGAAGGTCCAGGAGGGTACGTCGGCGGCCAGGTGGAGGATGCGGCGGTGGCCGAGGCCGAGGAGGTGGTCGGCGACCTGGCGGATGCCGTCGGCGATGTCGAGGTTGACGGTGGCGGCGCCGGGACTGCCGGTGGGGTCGCTGTCGAGCATGACGAGGGGGAGGCGGTCGCCGCGGATGGCGGTGAGGGCGTCGGCGGCCATGGAGGAGGCGAGGACGCCGTCGAGGGCGGCCTGGGCGGAGGCGAAGGGGTCGCGGGCCGGGCCGATGCCTTCGGGGGAGGGGTAGAGGACGACGCCGAAGCCGTGCTGGGCGGCGACGCGGGCGGCGCCGGTGTAGACGCCGGCGAAGAACTCGGTGGTGAGGGCCGGGACGACGAGCAGGACGGTGCGGGTGCGGCCGAGGCGGAGGTTGCGGGCGGCGAGGTTGGGCCGGTAGTCGAGGGCGCGGGCGGCCTGGCGGACGCGTTCGGCGGTGGCTTCGGAGACACGGCCGCGCCATTTGTCGCCGAGGACGAGGGAGACGGCGGCCTGGGAGACGCCGGCCGCGTGGGCGACGTCGCGGCTGGTTGGGCGCGTGCTGCTGCGTGCCACTGTGGGCCTGCTCCTTCACCTGGACGCCTGAACAGCGCACATGGTACGTATGAGAGCGGAAGTTATACGTAACACTTGGGGCGTCGAGGCGCCCCGTGCGAGCCACGGGAGGCGCCGCGACATGGCCACGGGTTATCTGGAGATACTCCGGGCGCGGCATGCGCTGCGCCTGCTGACGGGCACGTTGGTGGGCCGGCTGCCGAACGCGACGGCCGCGATCGCCCTGGTGCTGTTCGTGCGCGCCTCGGGCGGCACGTACAGCCTGGCGGGCGCCCTGGCGGCGGTCTACGGCGTGGCGAACGCGGTGGGGCAGCCGGTGCTGGGCCGGCTGGTGGATCTGTACGGGCAGCCGCGGGTGCAGTTGCCCGCGGCCGTCCTCGCGGCCCTGTCGATGACGGTGTTCGCGTTCTCGGGCACCGATCCGCTGCCGCTCGCGTATGCGGCCGTGGCGGCGTCCGGGCTGTGCGCGCCGCCGCTGGAGGGCGGGCTGCGGGCCCTGTGGCCGTCGGTGCTGCGCGGTGAGGAGCAGGTGCACTCGGCGTACGCGATGGACGCGGTGGCCCAGGAGGTCATGTTCACGGTGGGGCCGCTGCTGGTGACGCTGTGCGCGTCCGTGTGGGACGCGCGTGCGGCGCTGCTGGTACTGAACGTGCTGGGTGTGCTGGGCGCGCTGTCGGTGGTGGTGTCGGCGCCGTCCCGGGCGTGGCGGTCGGCGCCGCGGGAGGCGCACTGGCTGGGTGCGCTGCGTTCGCCGGGTCTGCTGGCGTTGCTGGGCGCGTTCCTGTTCGTGGGGATCGCGCTGGGTTCGATCACGGTGGCGTCGGTGTCGTACGCGGACGGTCACGGCGGTGACGCGGTGTACGGCTGGCTGATGGCGGGGCTGGGGCTCGGTGCGCTGGTGGGCGGCTCGGTGTACGGGGCGCGGCAGTGGGCGGGGGTGCCGGAGCGGCGACTGCGGGTGCTGGTGGCGCTTCTGGCGGTGTGTTATCTGCCGTTGATGCTGATGCCGGGCGCGGTGGCGATGGTGCTGCTGTCGGTGGTGTCGGGGGTGTTCCTCGCGCCGTGTATCGCGTGTGCGTTCATCCTGGTGGACCGGCACGCGCCGAGGGGCACGGTCACGGAGGCCTTCTCGTGGCTGGTGACGACGTTCACGGTGGGTGCGTCGGTGGGGACGGGGCTGGCGGGGCCGGTGGTCCAGGCCGGTGGCACGGTGTGGGGTTTCGCGGTGCCGGGTGCGGCGGGGGCGGTGTCGTTGCTGGTGCTGCTGGCGACGGGGCGGGTCCTCGCAGCTCCCGCGCGGGGGGCGTTGGTTGCGGCTTCATCGGAAAATGATCCAAATCGTGCTGTCGAACCCCGTTTCAGCTCAACGGATCGGGCGTAATGTTCCCTCATGGACCGCCGCATTTTCGGGCTGGAGAACGAGTACGGCGTCACGTGCACGTTCAGGGGACAGCGCCGCCTGTCGCCTGACGAGGTGGCGCGGTACCTCTTCCGCCGTGTCGTGTCATGGGGCCGCAGCAGCAATGTCTTTCTGCGGAACGGCGCCCGGCTGTATCTCGACGTGGGCTCACATCCGGAATACGCGACACCCGAGTGTGACAATGTGATCGAACTGGTCACCCACGACAAGGCTGGCGAGCGCATTCTGGAAGGACTCCTGGTGGACGCGGAACGACGCCTGCACGAGGAGGGAATCGCGGGCGACGTCTACCTGTTCAAGAACAACACCGATTCGGCGGGCAACTCGTACGGCTGCCATGAGAACTATCTGGTGGCGCGGCACGGCGAGTTCTCCCGTCTGGCGGATATTCTGATCCCCTTCCTGGTCACGCGGCAGTTGTTGTGTGGCGCGGGCAAGGTGCTGCAGACTCCGCGGGGTGCCGTGTACTGCGTGAGTCAGCGGGCCGAGCACATCTGGGAGGGCGTGTCGTCGGCGACGACGCGCTCCAGGCCGATCATCAACACCCGTGACGAGCCGCACGCGGACGCGGAGCGTTACCGCAGGCTGCATGTCATCGTGGGCGACTCGAACATGTCGGAGACGACGATGCTGCTGAAGGTCGGCGCGACCGACCTGGTGCTGCGGATGATCGAGGCGGGCACGGTGATGCGGGATCTGACCCTGGAGAACCCGATCCGGGCGATCCGCGAGGTCAGTCATGACATCACGGGGCGGCGCAAGGTGCGCCTGGCCAGTGGCCGGGAGGCGTCGGCGTTGGAGGTGCAGCGCGAGTACTTCGACAAGGCCGTGGACTTCTGCGACCGCCGCGGGATCCGTACGGGTACGGTCGCGCGGGTCCTGGAGCTGTGGGGCCGCACCCTGGACGCGATCGAGACGGAGGAGCTGGACCGGATCGAGACCGAGATCGACTGGGTGATGAAGTACAAGCTCATCGAGCGGTACCGGGCCAAGCACAACATGACGATGTCGCATCCGCGGGTCGCCCAGATAGACCTCGCGTATCACGACATCCACCGTCGGCGCGGGCTGTACTACCTGCTGGAGAAGAAGGGTCAGGCGGCGCGGATCTGCAATGACGTGCGGATCTTCGAGGGCAAGTCGGTTCCGCCGCAGACGACTCGGGCGCGGCTGCGCGGTGACTTCATCCGGCGGGCACAGGAGCAGCGCCGGGACTTCACGGTCGACTGGGTGCATCTGAAGCTCAACGACCAGGCGCAGCGCACCGTGTTGTGCAAGGACCCGTTCCGTTCGGTGGACGACCGGGTGGAGAAGCTGATCGCCGGGATGTAGTGATCGGGCGGGTTCCGGGTGTGCGGGCGTCGCGGTGGTGGAGTGCCGCAACGCCACACGGGCGTCGTGCGTTTCGCGTGCGGCGCCCGTGTCGGTCGTAGAGTTGCGCGCACGTCATCCGCAAGACCGACCGATTACGAGGCTCTTCCGTGCGCCGACGTTCGCTTCTTCTCGCCACCGTTCCCGCTGGACTGGTCACGCTCACCGGGTGTGGCGGCAAGTCCGGTTCGAGTGAGGCCGGTGCGTCTCCGTCGCCCTCGGCGCCCAGCGCGCCGCCGCCCAAGATCGTGGACGGTCCGCTGCCGGCGATCACGGCGGGTACGCGCTTCGGCGAGAAGCCGACGGTGGCCAAGGGTGAGGGGACGCCGTCGAAGAACCTGGCCGTGCGGACGGTGATCCCGGGCAGTGGTCGTACGGTCGCGGAGAACGACTTCATCAAGGCGGACTACCTGGGTCAGATCTGGGACACCGGCAAGGTCTTCGACAATTCGTACGACCGGCACGCGCCGCTGGTGATGCAGTTGGCCCAGGGCAGTCTGATCGATGGTTGGCGGTACGCGCTGATCGGGAAGAAGACGGGCAGCCGGGTGGAGATCGCGGTGCCGCCGGCCTGGGGTTACGGCAAGGCGGGTAATCCGCAGGCGGGGATCAAGGGCACGGACACGCTGGTGTTCGTCATCGATGTGATCGATTCGTTCAACTCGAAGAGTTCGGCGCACGGCCGGGCCGTTCCGCAGAACGACGCGGCGCTGCCGAAGGTCGGGACGGTCACCAACGGCACGGTGCCGGTGGTGACCGTGCCGCACACGGACCCGCCGGGCAAGCTGGTCTCCACATATGTGCTGGAGGGCGACGGTCCGGAGCTGAAGGCGGACCAGGCGGTGCTGTGCCAGTTCCAGGGGCTGGTGTGGGAGGGCGGCAAGACGTTCCAGCGGACCTATGGTTCGGGGCGGCTGAGCCAGTTCTCGCTGACGCAGATGCAGGAGACGGTCAAGGGCCTGGCACAGGGGCTGGTCGGCAAGAAGGTGGGCAGCCGGGTGCTGGTCGTGGTGCCGCCGGAGCTGGGGTACGGCGACAATCCGCCGAGCGGCAGCCCGGTCGGCAAGGGGGCGACGCTGGTGTTCACGGTGGACATCCTGGCCGCGATGTAGCGAGGAGTGTCCGTGTCGGGCGATGGGGGTGCGGAGATGAAAGACTGTCGCTGTTTCGTGTCGTACACAAGCAGGAGCTTTTGACGTGAGCATCGAGAAGCCCGAGATCGACTTCCCTGAGGGCGCGCCGCCGGCGGACCTTGAGATCAAGGACATCTGGGAGGGCGACGGGCCGGTCGCGCAGGCGGGTCAGACCGTCACCGTGCACTACGTCGGTGTCGCCTTCAGCACCGGTGAGGAGTTCGACGCCAGCTGGAACCGGAACACCCCGTTCCGCTTCCCGCTGGGTGGCGGCCGGGTCATCGCGGGCTGGGACCGTGGTGTGCAGGGCATGAAGGTCGGCGGCCGCCGCCAGCTGACCATTCCGGCCCACCTCGCCTACGGCGACCAGAGCCCGACCCCGGCGATCAAGCCGGGCGAGACGCTGATCTTCGTGGTGGACCTGCTCGGGGTCTGAGCCGTACCCGAGCCATCGGCCGTTTCCGACCGGATCCGACCGTCTGGGGCCCATGCCTGTCCGGGCATGGGCCCTCGGCTTTTGTCACCGCGCCCGGGAGCGGTACGGTCGACGGTCGGAAGCACAAAACAGAAGGCGAAGGGCGTCGATGGCCATTGCCAAGGCCGAGCGGCTGATGAACCTCGCGCTGTGTCTGCTCGGCGCGCGACGGCCGCTGAGCAAGCGCGAGCTGCGCGACTCCATCGAGGCATACGTCGAGGCCGCGAGGCCGGGCAGGGGTGAGGCCGCGAGGCCGGGCAGGGGTGAGGCCGCGAGGCCGGGCAGGGGTGAGGCCGCGAGGCCGGGCAGGGGTGAGGCCGCGAGGTCCGAGAGGGCGGCCGGCAGCGACGACTCCTTCAACCGGATGTTCGAGCGTGACAAGGACGATCTGCGCGAGCTGGGTCTGGTCATCGAGACCGTCGAGAACATCGACGGCGAGATCGGCTATCTCGCCCGCCGGGACAGCAACCGGCTGCCGCCCATCACCCTGGACGCCGAGGAGGCCGCGGCCCTGGGCCTGGCCGCCAAGGTCTGGCAGCAGGCGCGGCTCGCCGGTGCCGCCAGTGGCGCCCTGCAGAAGCTGCGCGCCGCCGGGCTGCCCGAGGAGGTCGACCCGTACGAGGGGCATGCCGCGCTGGAGCCGCGCATCCCGGTGCACGAGGCCGCCTTCGAGCCGCTGATGCTGGCCTGCCGCGACCGCCGTCCGGTCCTGTTCGACTACCGCAAGGCCGCCGCGGCCCACCCCGAGCCCCGGCACGTCGAGCCGTGGGCGCTGGAGTGCTGGCGCGGCCACTGGTACCTGGCCGGCTTCGACCGGGGCCGGGGTGCCGAGCGTGTCTTCCGGCTGTCCCGGATCACCGGCAAGGTCCGCTCCCGCGGTACGGGGTTCACGGCGCCGGTGCCCGACGTGGTCACCGTGCGGGAGACCGTCGCGGGCTGGGCGGGCGAGACCGCGGACCGCTCGGCGCTGATCCGGCTGCGCTCAGGCGCCGGTTACCCGCTGCGGGCGAAGGCCGCCAAGGTGCGCGAACTCGGGGACGGCTGGGACGAGCTGGAGATTCCGTACGGGCACGGCCTGGATGCCTGGCTGGTGGAGTTCGGGCCCGATGTGGTGGTCGTGGAGCCGGCCGAGCTGCGGGCCGACGTGGTGGACCGGCTGCGCGCCGTGGCCAAGGGCTGAGGGGGAGCAGGACTGTGGCAGGCAAACCGGCCAGGGCCGTCAACGCCATCGACCAGACCCGGCGGATGCTGTCCCTGGTGACGTATCTGCGTGAGCGGCCGGGTGCCCGGATCGCGGACGTGGCCCGCGCCTTCGGGATCACCGAGGACGAGCTGGTCGCCGACCTCGATCTGCTGCCCATGTGCGGCACCAGCTTCCGCGGCGGCGATCTGCTGGACATCGACACCGACGGCGAGCGCATCTGGTGGCACAACCCGGCCGCGCTGGGCGAGGAGGCCGCCGAGCCGCTGCGCCTGGCCGCCGACGAGGCCACCGCCCTGCTGGTGGCCGCCCGCGCCGTCGCCACCCTGCCGGGTCTGCGGGAGGGCGACCGGCAGGCCCTGCTGCGCGCCACCGCCAAGGTGGAGACCGCGGCGGGCGAGGCCGCGGGCGCCAGCTCCCGGCTGTCGGTGACCTTCGAGTCCGAGGGCGGCGTCTTCGCCGACGTGGACCGTGCGATCTCCGAGCGCCGCCGGCTGTGGATCCGCTACTACTCCCCGGCCCGCGACGAGGTCACCGAGCGCGAGATCGACCCCATCCGCCTGGTCAGCGTCGGCCACACCTACGTCGAGGCCTGGTGCCGCCGCTCCGAGGCCCGGCGCACCTTCCGGCTCGACCGGGTCGCGGAGATCCGCATCCTGGACGAGCCGTCCGCGCCGCCCGAGGTGGAGCTGCGCGACCTGTCCGAGGCGCTGGTCCAGCCGGCCGCCGAGGACCCCGAGGTGGTCATCGAGGTCGGGCCGGGCGGCCGCTGGGTCGCCGAGTACTACCCGCACGACAGCGCCGAGGAGCTGTCCGACGGCGGGCTGCGCATCACCCTGCGCACCCCCGAGCCGTCCTCCCTGCGCCGCCTCGCGCTGCGCCTCGGCCGTGACGGCCGGATCGTCTCCCCGCCCGAGCTGGCCGACAGCGCCCGCCGTGCGGCCCGTGAGGCCCTGGCGGCGTACGACACTCCGCCGGGCCCGGTGCCGGACGCCGCCGGAGTGCGCGGGTGAGCCGCCGGCCGGCGGGGCCCGCCCGCTCCTTACGGCGGGAACGCTCCGGGCCGCGGGGCCGGTGGGGGCGGCGGGATGGCGAGCGACCGGTGGATCGACCGGCGGAAGAGGAGTGACGGCTGTGAGCGAGACCACGGTGTCCGGTGCGAGCGGGATGACGGTGGCGACCGCCTTCGCCGGGATGCGGGGCGTGGCCCCCGTGGTGTTCAGAGCCGGCTGCCCGGACTGCCGGGGCCGCTTCGAGCTGGCCGCGAGCGCGCTGCGCCTGGCCATCGGCGCGAGCCACCGGACCACGTTCTACTCCTTCACCTGCCCCGACTGCGGCGCCTCGGTCCGCAAACCGGCGGGGGAGCGCATCGTCGAACTGCTCACCGACGGCGGGGTGCGGACCCTGCGGCTCCACTCGACGGTGTAGCCGGCCGCCGCCCCTCGCGGGTCCCCGGTGCGGCCGGGTGCGGCGCGGGCCGACGGACGGTCTAGGCTCGGCGTCATGTTCTGGCCGATGTTCGCCGTAGCCATGGGGTTCCTGGGACTCGCCGTCCTGGGAGTGCTCGCCGTCCGGGTGTTCGTGGAGGCGCGGCGCCTCGGGCGGCAGGTCGCGGACTCCGCGCAGCGCATCAACCGGGCCGCCGAGGACCTGGAACGGTCGGCGGTGAGCGCGGCGCGAGCGGTGGACGCCCTGTGATGTCGTCCTGTGTTGCGCTTTGGGTCGCTTCGACCTGTCACCTCGCCGCTTCGGCCAGGTACGCTGCTGGTCGCGGCCCGTAGATCGAGGCGCGGTCCGCAGAGCGGGAGTACGCACGGGTGTGTCCGACGTTCACCCCCGGGCGATACGATCGCTGCCGGCACGATGGTCGGACAATTGTCCGGCCCGTCGGACAAGCCGTCGCCCCGCCTCAGTGAGAAGGTGAAGACTTATGTTCCGCAACGCACTTGAGCCGTGGCACCTGGTGCTCCTGGTTCTGGTCATCGTCCTCGTGTTCGGTTCCAAGAAGCTTCCGGACATGGCTCGTTCCCTCGGCAAGTCCGCTCGCATCCTGAAGAGCGAGGCCAAGGCGATGAAGGACGACGGCGGCAAGCAGAACGCCACCTCCGCCCAGTCCGCCGAGGAGCCGGCTCCCGCGCAGCGCACGATCCAGGCCGCGCCCGGTGACGTGACCAGCTCCCGCCCGGTCAACGAGCCGACCGACTCCGCCCAGCGCTGACGCGAGGACCAAGCACCGGTCCGCTGTACGAGATGAGGATGTGGGTTGCCCAAGTCCGCCCGCAAGGAGAGGGACCCCGAGGGGCGTATGCCGCTCGGGGATCACTTGCGTGAGCTGCGCAACCGGCTCACCAAGGGTGTCCTCGCGATCGTCGTCGTCACGATCGTGTCCGCCTTCTTCTACAAGGACATCATCGACTTCATCACCGCGCCGCTGCTGCGTTCGGTGGGCTGCCACCAGTCCTTCGGCGAGTTGTCACAGGCGAAGAGCGACACCCACTGCGCGCACATCACGATCGGTGACCTGCTGGGTCCGTTCACGCTGGCGCTGAAGGCGTCGCTGACCGCCGGTGTGGTGCTGGCGTCGCCGGTCTGGCTCTACCAGCTGTGGGCGTTCGTCGCGCCCGGCCTGCACCGCCACGAGAAGAAGTACGCGTACGCGTTCGTCGGCTTCGGGGTGCCGCTGTTCCTCGGCGGCGGCTTCCTCGCGTACCACGTGCTGCCGGTGACGGCGAAGGTGATGATCGACCTCACCCCGAACGGGGTGGAGAACCTGCTGTCGCTGGACAAGCTGCTCGACCTGGTCACACGCATGGTGGTGGTCTTCGGTCTCGCCTTCGAGATGCCGCTGCTGCTGGTCATGCTGAACCTGACGGGCATCCTGTCCGGGCGGCGCATGCTCGGCTGGTGGCGGGCCATGGTCGTCGGCATCGCCGCCTTCGCGGCGGTGGCCACCCCCGGCGCCGACCCGATGTCGATGCTGGCGCTGGCGGCGCCGATCTGGGCCCTGTTCTTCGTCGCGGTGGCCTTCTCGCTGCTCAACGACCGGCGCCGGGCCCGTCGCGCGGACGACGGACTGTCCGACGACGAGGCCTCGGAGCTGGACCTCACGCCCGAGGCGGTCGGCGAGGTGGAGTCCGTGAGCGCGAGCGCCGCCCCCGAGCTGCCGGGCAAGGACCACGTCAACGGCTACGACGATGTGACCTGACCCACACCGACGGGCGAGGCGTGAAGCCCCCGGACCGGGTGACTCCCGGGCCGGGGGTATTTCTCTGCAAAGCCGGTCAGCGCACGTTCGGGATAATGATCGTCCTGTTGTCGGCGGGGCCCGGTACGCTCGAAAGCACGATGACAGAGGACCTCTCACCGGCCGAGCGGTACGCGGCGGCCCGCAGGCGGGCAGCCGAGCAGGCCACCGCGCTCGCGTCCTTCCGCGAGATGTACGACTTCGGCCTCGACCCCTTCCAGATCGAGGCCTGCCAGGCACTCGAAGCCGGAAACGGCGTGCTGGTGGCCGCCCCCACCGGCTCGGGCAAGACGATCGTGGGCGAGTTCGCCGTCCACCTCGCCCTGCTCCAGGGCAAGAAGTGCTTCTACACGACACCCATCAAGGCGCTGTCGAACCAGAAGTACGCCGACCTGTGCCGCCGCTACGGCGCGGACAAGGTCGGCCTGCTCACCGGCGACAACAGCGTGAACTCCGAGGCGCCGGTGGTCGTGATGACCACCGAGGTGCTCCGGAACATGCTGTACGCGGGCTCGCAGACGCTCCTGGGCCTCGGTTACGTGGTCATGGACGAGGTGCACTACCTCTCCGACCGCCTCCGCGGCGCCGTCTGGGAGGAGGTGATCATCCATCTGCCCGCCTCGGTGACCCTGGTCTCGCTGTCGGCGACCGTGTCGAACGCGGAGGAGTTCGGCGACTGGCTGGACACCGTCCGCGGTGACACCGAGGTGATCGTCTCCGAGCACCGTCCCGTGCCGCTGTTCCAGCATGTGCTGGCCGGGCGGCGGATGTACGACCTGTTCGAGGAGGGCGAGGGCCACAAGAAGGCCGTCAACCCCGACCTGGTGCGCCTCGCGCGCATGGAGGCGACCCGGCCGTCGTACCAGGACCGCCGGCGCGGCCGGGCGATGCGGGAGGCCGACCGGGAGCGGGAGCGCCGGCAGCGTTCGCGGGTGTGGACGCCGGGCCGGCCCGAGGTCATCGAGCGCCTGGACGCCGAGGGCCTGCTGCCCGCCATCACCTTCATCTTCAGCCGCGCCGGCTGCGAGGCGGCCGTGCAGCAGTGCCTGTACGCGGGGCTGAGGCTGAACGACGAGGAGGCGCGGGAACGGGTGCGGTCCCTGGTCGAGGAGCGCACCGCGCACATCGCCTCCGAGGATCTGCACGTCCTCGGGTACTACGAGTGGCTGGAGGGCCTGGAGCGGGGCATCGCCGCCCACCACGCGGGCATGCTGCCGACCTTCAAGGAGGTCGTCGAGGAGCTGTTCGTGCACGGCTTGGTCAAGGCCGTGTTCGCGACCGAGACCCTCGCGCTCGGCATCAACATGCCCGCCCGCTCGGTGGTGCTGGAGAAGCTCGTCAAGTGGAACGGCGAGCAGCATGCCGACATCACGCCGGGCGAGTACACCCAGCTGACGGGCCGTGCGGGCCGCCGGGGCATCGACGTCGAGGGCCACGCGGTCGTGCTGTGGCAGCGCGGCATGAGCCCCGAGCACCTGGCGGGGCTCGCGGGCACCCGTACGTATCCGCTGCGCTCCAGCTTCCGGCCGTCGTACAACATGGCGGTCAATCTGGTCGAGCAGTTCGGCCGACAGCGCTCGCGGGAGCTGCTGGAGACGTCGTTCGCGCAGTTCCAGGCCGACCGTTCGGTGGTCGGCATCACCCGGCAGGTGCAGCGCAACGAGGAGGGGCTCGCCGGCTACCAGGCCTCGATGACCTGTCACCTCGGCGACTTCGAGGAGTACGCGCGGCTGCGGCGCGAGCTGAAGGACCGGGAGACGGAGCTGGCACGGCAGGGCGCCCACGAGCGGCGGGCCGAGGCCGCCGTCGCCCTGGAGAAGCTCAGGCCGGGCGACGTGATCCATGTGCCGACGGGCAAGTACGCGGGTCTCGCGCTGGTGCTGGACCCGGGCCTGCCCGCGGGCCGTTCCAACGGCCATCGCGGGTACGACCACCAGGACGGGCCGCGCCCGCTGGTGCTGACGGCCGAACGGCAGGTCAAGAGGCTGGCGTCGATGGACTTCCCGGTGCCGGTGGAGCCGTTGGACCGGATGCGGATCCCGAAGTCGTTCAACCCGCGCTCGCCGCAGTCGCGTCGGGACCTGGCGTCCGCGCTGCGCTCCAAGGCCGGGCACATCCCGCCGGAGCGGGCCCGCAAGAAGCGCTCGCAGGCGGCCGACGACCGGGAGATCGCCCGGCTGCGCACCGCGCTCCGCGCGCATCCCTGCCATGGGTGCAACGACCGGGAGGACCACGCCCGCTGGGCCGAGCGCTACCACCGGCTGCTGCGCGACACCTCGCAGCTGGAGCGCCGTATCGAGGGCCGTACGAACACCATCGCGCGGACCTTCGACCGGATCGTCGCCCTGCTCACCGAGCTGGACTATCTGCGCGGCAACGAGGTCACCGAGCACGGCCGGCGCCTCGCGCGGCTGTACGGCGAGCTGGACCTGCTGGCCAGCGAGTGCCTGCGCGAGGGCGTATGGGAGGGCCTCGCGCCCGCCGAACTGGCCGCGTGCGTCTCGGCGCTGGTGTACGAGGCGCGGCTCAGCGACGACGCACTGGCGCCCAAGCTGCCGTCCGGGAAGGCGAAGGCCGCGCTGGGCGAGATGGTGCGGATCTGGGGCCGGCTCGACGGCCTGGAGGAGGACTTCCGCATCAGCCAGACCGAGGGCGTGGGCCAGCGTGAGCCCGATCTCGGCTTCGCCTGGGCCGCCTACATGTGGGCCTCGGGCAAGGGCCTGGACGAGGTGCTGCGCGAGGCGGACATGACCGCGGGCGACTTCGTGCGCTGGTGCAAGCAGGTGATCGACGTGCTGGGGCAGATCGCCGCGGCGGCGCCCGGAGCGGGCTCGACCGTGCCCAAGGCCGCGCGCAAGGCCGTCGACCAGCTGCTGCGGGGCGTGGTGGCCTACTCGTCGGTGGGCTGACCGACACCTTCACGACGACCGGCTCACCCTTCGGGGTGAGCCGGTTTTCGTATGCCCGCCTCCCCTGACCGAACGTGTTCGAACGGCAGCTCAGCGTGCAAATGGGGCCGAGCGTACTCCTGGTGCGGGGGTGATTTCAGGCGGTCGCCGAATATGACACGGCGATGATCCGGTCGGACTAAGCTCGCCCGCAGCGCACCAAGTTGAGCTAATTCACGCGCTTGTTCCCAAACATGCCGAAGATCCGGTCTGTGCCATGAATCTTCCCCCCGAAAACCCTCCCGACACCCAGCCGATCCGTCCCAGAAGGCATCCATGGTGAGTGTTCCGAAGCCGCCCGGTCGCCGGGAACGTCCCTACGCCCGCGTCCTGTTGCCGCCCGCCCTGGTGATGGCCGTGGCGAGCGGTGCCGCCGTCGCCCTGGTGCCCGCGTCGGCACGGGTCGCCGTCGGCCTGTGCGGGGCCCTCGCCGTGCTGCTGGTCCTCGCCACCGGTGCCGAGGCCGCCCGGCGCGGTCGCAGGCTCCGCGAGGAGCAGGCCGCGCACGCCCGCGACACCACCTACCTGGAGGAGCGGCTCGCCGACCACGAGGCCCTGGTCCACCGTTTCGCCACCGACATCCTGCCGTGGGGCTTCGCCCGGCTCTCGCGCGGCGAGATGCTCCGCGACGTCATGACGAACGTCTACGACGCCGACCCCGACCTGCGCGTCCTGCCCGACGCGTACCGCGAGATGACCCGGGTCGCGCTGCGCGGCGCCGACCACGAGATCACCATGAGGATCGCCACCGAGCGCTCCTTCGTCAGCATCGCCCGCCGCGTCCAGGCCATCGTCCACCAACAGGCCGTGGAACTGCGGGAGATGGAGGAGGACCACGGCCGCAACCCCGAGGTCTTCGACGACCTGCTGCGCCTGGACCACGGCAGCTCGCTGATCGGCCGGCTCGCCGACACCATCGGCGTCCTCGGCGGTGGCCGCCCCGGTCGCCAGTGGCCCCTGCCGGTCTCCCTCTACAGCACCCTGCGCGGCGCCATGTCCCGGATCCTGGACTACCACCGCATCAACCTGGCGTCGATCTGCAACATCAACATCAAGGGCACCGCCGTCGAGCCGGTCATCCACGCCGCGGCCGAACTCTTCGACAACGCCACCCGCTACTCGCCGCCCACCACGAAGGTGCACGTCACCGCCGTCGAGGTGCAGACGGGCATCGTCATCGAGATCGAGGACGCCGGGGTCAGCCTCAACGAGGAGTCCCGGATCCGCATCGAGAAGATGATCGAGGACGCCAAGAACGGCGACGACGCGCACAACCTCGGTGACAACCCGCGCCTCGGCCTCGCCGTCGTCGGGCGGCTGTGCAAGCAGTTCGACATGGAGGTCTCGCTGCGCACCTCCGCGTACGGCGGTCTGCGCGCGATCCTCATCGTGCCGCGCGTGATGACCACCACCGAGCCCGGCGTCGGCGTCGCCCACGGCATCGGCGCGACCGGCATCCCGATGCCCGAACTCGGCGCAGTCGAGGGCCCCAAGCGCCGCCCGAAGAAGCGCCGTCCCACCAGCCCCAAGATCCCCGCCGGGATCTCCATGGAGGACGACGTTCCCGAGGTCACCGAGTGGACGGCGGGCGGGCTGCCGCAGCGCCGCAGCCGGGTGAAGACCCCGCTGAGCCAGCGCTGGGCCGAGGAGGCCGCCATCGAGCGGGCCGAACGCGAGGGCCGCCCCACCGTCTGGTCGCAGACCCGTCAGGAACCCGAGCCCGAGCGGGAGATGGACCCCGAGCGCAAGAAGCTCGTCGAACGCCCTCCGGGCATGTGGATCGACGACTTCTTCGACGGACTGCGCAAGGGCATGCCCGAGGACGCCACCGCCCCCGAGCTGACCGACTTCACCCTCCACCCCACCAAGTACCTCCACCTGATCGATGACTCGGCCGCCCCCATCGAGGCCGACGACGAGGGGACCATCCAGTGATCCAGCAGCGAGGCAACTTCGACTGGATGCTCAAGCAGCTCAACGACGGAGTGCCGGGCATCGAGATGATCGTGGTGCTCTCCTCCGACGGCCTGCGCATCGCCCGCTACGGCGGCGATCCCGACGCCGCGGACCGGGTGGCCGCCGCCTGCGCGGGTGTCCAGAGCCTGGCCGGCGCCATCATCCAGGAGATCCCCGGCGCGGGCGAGATGAAGGTCGTCGTCGTGGAGATCGAGGGCGGCTACTTCTACCTGATGAACGCGGGCGCCAACGCCTACCTCGCCGTGCTCGCCGACGTCACCTGCGAGCCGGGCCGGATGAGCGGCATGATGCGCGACCTCGTCGTGCGGATCGGCGCCCATCTCACCAGTCCGCCCCGGCGGGACGGGCAGACCGTATGACCCCTCCACGACGCACACGGCGCCGGCCGGACCCGCCGTTCCCGCCGCCGGCGTCCGCGCCGCAGCCGCGGTTACGACCGCCCTCGCCCGCCGAGCGGTCCGACGGCCGGAACCCGCACGGCCCGGCGGACGGGCCGCACGCGCACGGCACGGCGGACGGGCAGCCCCCGCCCCGCAACCCCGAGCGGCTCTACGCCGTCACCGGGACCGCCGACGGCGGCCGCGCCGAACTCGACCTCGTGACCCTGATCGTGGCCCGGCGCACGCCCCCGCCCGGCGCCTCCCCGGAGCACACGGCGGTGCTCGGCCTGTGCGCCGCCCCACTGTCCCTGGCCGAGCTGTCGGCCTACCTCTCCCTGCCGTTCAGCGCGATGACGGTACTGATCACGGAGATGATCACGGCCGAACTGGTGCAGGCGCGCGCCCCGGTCACCCGCCGAGCGGCCCCCGATCGTTCCCTCCTCGAAGCGGTGATGCATGGACTTCAACGGCTCTGACACGATCCCCGGGCCGAGCGCCGCGGACCAGCTGCCGCATACGGCCCAGGCCGCGGTGAAGATCGTGATCGTGGGCGGCTTCGGCGTCGGCAAGACCACCATGGTCGGCTCCGTCAGCGAGATCAAACCGCTGACCACCGAGGAGACCATGACGCAGGCGGGCATCGGGATCGACGACGACTACGGCTCCGAGTCCAAGACGGCCACCACCGTCGCCATGGACTTCGGCCGGATCAGCATCACCGACAAGCTGGTGCTCTACCTGTTCGGCACCCCCGGACAGGAACGCTTCTGGTTCCTCTGGAACGGCCTGTTCGAGGGCGCGCTCGGCGCGGTCGTCCTGGTCGACACCCGGCGCCTGGAGGTCAGCTTCGACGTCATGGGCCGCCTGGAGGAACGCGGCGTGCCCTTCGTCGTGGCCGTCAACTCCTTCCCGGACGCTCCCCGTTACCCGGTCGAGGAACTGCGCGCCGCGCTCGACCTGACCCCGGAGATCCCGATCACCGAGTGCGATGTGCGCCGCCGGGCCTCCAGCAAGGACGTGCTGCTCACCCTGATGCGGTTCCTGCACTCGCTCGCCCTCTCCGGCGCCCTCACCTGACTCACCCTCACTCCTTTCCCGTTCCGGAGCGATCACTGTGACGCCTGAACCCCAGCCTCCGACCGGCACGTCCACCACCGGCACGACCCCGGTCGGCACCCCCGACCCCCTGTTCGGCCCGCCGCCAGGCTGCCCCGCGCACGGCCTCGGCCCCGGAGGACGGCACCGGCTCTACGGCCCCGACGCGGAGGACCTGGACGACCTCTACGAACGGCTGCGCGAACAGTACGGTCCGGTCGCCCCCGTACTGCTGCACGACGATGTACCGATGTGGGTGGTGCTCGGGCACGCCGAGAACCTCCAGGTGGTGCGCAGCCCCTCGCAGTACACCCGCGACAGCCGGATCTGGGCCCCGCTGCTGGACGGCCGGGTCAAGCCGGACCATCCGCTGATGCCGCACATCGCCTGGCAGCCCATCTGCTCCCACGTCGAGGGCGACGAACACCTGCGGCTGCGCAACGCGGTCACCTCGGCCATGGCCACCATCGACCACCGCAGCGTCCGCCGGCACATCGGCGGCCACACCCAGCACCTGGTCAACGGCTTCTGCGAGCGCGGCCGCGCCGACCTGGTCGCCCAGTTCGCCGAGCATCTGCCGATGGCGGTGCTGTGCGAGATCCTCGGCATGCCCGAGGAGTACAACGACCGGATGGTGCAGGCCGCCCGGGACGCCCTCAAGGGCACCGAGACCGCCATCCAGAGCCATGCGTACGTCATGGACGCGCTGAGCCGGCTCACCCTGCGCCGCCGCGCCCGGCCCGAGGACGACTTCACCAGCCACCTCGTCACCCACGAGGCCGGGCTCAGCGACGACGAGGTCCGCGAACACCTGCGGCTCGTGCTGTTCGCCGCCTACGAGGCCACCGCCAACCTGCTCGCCAACGCGCTGCGCATGGTCCTGACCGAACCCGGGTTCCGCGCCAGGCTCAACGGCGGGCAGATGACCGTGCCGGAGGCGATCGAGCAGTCGCTGTGGGACGAGCCGCCGTTCAGCACCGTCTTCGGCTACTACGCCAAGCAGGACACCGAGCTGGGCGGGCAGCGCATCGCCAGGGGCGACGGGATCCTGTTCGCGCCCGCGCCGGGCAACATCGATCCCAGGGTGCGGCCCGACCTGTCCGCGAGCATGCAGGGCAACCGCTCCCACCTCGCCTTCGGCGGCGGCCCGCACGAATGCCCCGGGCAGGACATCGGGCGCGCCATCGCCGACGTCGGGGTCGACGCCCTGCTGACCCGGCTGCCGGACGTCCAGCTGGAGTGCGCCGAGGACGACCTGCGCTGGCGGTCCTCCATCGCCTCCCGGCATCTGGTCTCGCTGCCGGTGCGGTTCGAACCCAAGCCGCAGCAGGACACCGACATGCCGCCCCGCGCCTACGCGGGCCCCGGCCTTCCCGCCGACCTGCGGCTGCCCGCCCAGCGCCGGGAATCGCAGGGCGCGGCGCTGCCCGCCGCCGTCCCGGCGGCCCGGACCGCGCCGCCGCCGGCTGTGGTGCCCGATCCGCCGCGGGGGCCCTGGCAACGGCTGCTGCGCTGGTGGCGCGGCGAGTGAGGGGGGCTGGTCAGCCCGCGGCCCACTGTGCGAAGGAGGACCAGGCCGACAGGGTGCGCCCGCTGGTGAAGGCGTGCGCGGCGCCGGTGACCGGATCGGTGAACTCCAGCCTCCGCGCGAGCAGTTGCAGGGGACGGCGGAAGTCGCCGGCCGGCACCGGCGGGGTCACCTCCGGGTAGAGCGGGTCGCCGAGGATGGGCACGCCGAGCGCGTTCATGTGGACGCGCAGCTGGTGGGTCTGCCCGGTGCGGGGGAGCAGGCGGTACCGGCCGAGCCCGTCCCGGCGCTCCGCCAGCTCCACCCGGGTCTCGGCGTTGGGCTCGCCCTCGACCTCCCGGGCGGCCTGCACCCCGGGCTCCTTCACGATCCGGCTGCGCACCGTGCGGGGCAGGGCGAGCGTGGCGTCGTACGGTGCGACCGCCTCGTACTCCTTGCGCACCCGCCGGTCGCTGAACAGCGTCTGGTACGCGCCGCGTTCCTCGGGCCGCACCGTGAACAGCACCAGGCCGGCGGTGAGCCGGTCCAGGCGGTGCGCGGCGGTCAGCGTCGGGACGCCCAGCTCGTGCCGCAGCCGGGCGAGCGCGGTCTGGGCGATGTGCGTACCGCGCGGGGTGGTGGCCAGGAAGTGCGGCTTGTCGGCCACGACGATGTGCTCGTCCCGGTACACCACCGGTACCGGGAACGGCACGGGCACCTCGGCGGGCAGCTCGCGGTGGAACCACACGAACATTCCCGGCCGGTACGGCGTGTCCGCGGGCACCGCCCGTCCGTCGGCCCCCACGATCCGCCCGGCCTCGAACATCGCCTCGATCACCCCGGGCCCGGCACCGGTGAGCCGCGCCACGAGGTGTTCGCGCACGGTGTGCCAGGCGCCGCCCGCGGGCAGCCGCACCCGCACGGGATCGACCCCGTCGCGCTGGGGGAGCGGGGCGGGTGGGGGCGGTGTACGGCGTCTCACCTGGTCAAGGGTACGAGGGGGAGGACGGCTGGGGTGTGGTGGCCGGCGGCGGTGCGAAGGGAGCAGGCCAGGGGTGCGGGGCGCGGGCGCGTGACCGGCACGGGTGGGGCGGCGTCGACGGGGTGTCCGGTCACGGGTGCGAGGGGTGGGTGTCGTAAAACGACTGGGGAGCGGGGCCCTCCGGGCGGCAGTATGTGGATCATGCCAATGCTCACCAGTCCGGTGCTGACCGCCGGCGCCCTCGCCCGTACCGACCAGCCCGTCGTCCCGACCGGTGACGGCCTCGTGCTGCGTCCCTGGCAGGCGGGGGACGCGCCCGCCGTGTACGCGGCGTTCCAGGATCCCCTGATGCACCGGTTCCACGGCAAGTCCTGCGACTCCGAGGACGAGGCCGCCGGGTGGATCACCCAGTGGCGCGAGGCGTGGCCCAGGGAGCGGGAGGCGCAGTGGGCGGTGGTGGAGGAGGACACCGGGCGGCTGATGGGCCGGGTCGCGCTGCGGCAGATCGAGCTGGCCGACGGCATGGCCGAACTCGCGTACTGGACCGTGGTGCAGGCCCGCGGCCGTGATGTCGCGACCCGGTCGGCGGGCGCCCTGACGCACTGGGCGTTCGAGGAGATCGGCTTCCACCGGCTGGAGTTGATGCACTCCACCGCCAACGAGGCGTCCTGCCGGGTCGCCGTCAAGGCCGGTTTCGCCCCGGAGGGCACCCGGCGCCAGGCCTATCTGCACCCCGACGGCTGGCACGACATGCACCTGCACGCCCGGGTGCGCGGGGACTGAGCCCGAGGGGGCGGCCGGGCGGTGCCGTCGGGGCGGCCGGTGTGAAGATGGGACGCATGCCTGCCTATGACCTCGCGAGCCGGCTCGTCGTCGGTGTCGCCTCCAGTGCCCTGTTCGATCTGCGCGAGTCCGACGGGGTGTTCAGGGAGCAGGGCGAGGAGGCCTACCGGGCCTACCAGGAGGAGAACCGGGACAACACGCTGCGGCCCGGGGTGGCGTTCGCGTTCATCCGCAGGCTGCTGTCGCTCAACGACCTCGGGGAGCCGGGCGATCCGCTGGTCGAGGTGATCATCCTCTCCCGCAACGACCCCGACACGGGGCTGCGGGTGATGCGCTCGATACAGGCCCATGAACTGCCCATCAGCCGCGCCGTGTTCATGCAGGGCCGGTCCCCGTACAAGTTCATGCCGGCGCTGAACATGTCGCTGTTCCTGTCGGCGAACGGCGACGACGTGCGGGAGGCCGTCGCGGCGGGGCTGCCCGCGGGGCACGTGCTCGGGGCGGCGTACCCGGACGACGCGGCGGACCGGGAGCTGCGGATCGCGTTCGACTTCGACGGGGTGCTCGCCACCGACGCCGCCGAACAGGTCTACCAGTCCGAGGGGTTGGAGGGGTTCCGGGCGCACGAGACGCGCAACGCGGCGACCCCGCACGACGCGGGACCGCTGCGTGACTTCCTCGCGGGGGTGAACCGGATCCAGAACCGGGAGGAGGAACGGCGCCGGACGGACCCGGAGTACGCGGTGCGGGTGCACGTCTCCATCGTGACCGCGCGCAACGCCCCGGCGCACGAGCGGGCCGTGAACAGCCTCAAGCAGTGGGGCGTGCGGGTCAACGACGCGTTCTTCCTCGGCGGGATAGACAAGGGCGCCGTGATGAAGGTCCTGGACCCGCACATCTTCTTCGACGACCAGGTGACGCATCTGGAGAGCACGGCGCGGACCACACCGAGCGTGCATGTGCCGTTCGGCGAGATCAACGCACGCTGAGGCCGGGGGCTCCGCGCCGCACGGTTCAGGCGGCCGCCGCGTCGCTCTCCTGTTCCGCCTCGATACGGGCGTTCCACTCGCGCTTGGAGGCCTGCCAGCCGTCCTCGTTGTGGCCGAGACGCCAGTAGCCGGAGATCGAGAGGTCCTCGCGCGGGATCTGGAGCTCCACGCGCAGCATCCGGCGCAGCTCCTTCACGAAGCCGGCCTCGCCGTGCACGAAGGCGTGCAGGCGGCCCTCGGGGAACTCCAGGGCGCGCACGGCCTCCAGCAGGGCGGCGCCGACCGGCCGGTCCCCGCGGTGCAGCCAGACGACCTCCGCGGCGGAGTCGATCTTCTGCTCCTCCTCGGGCCCGGACACCTCCACGAAGGCGTGGGCGAGGGCGCCCGCGGGCAGCGTCTCCAGGGCGCGGGCGATGGCGGGCAGCGCGCTCTCGTCACCGGCGAGCAGGTGCCAGTCGGCGTCCGGGTCGGGGGCGTAGGCGCCGCCGGGGCCCATGAAGCGCAGCGTCTCGCCGGGCCGCACCCGCCGGGCCCAGGGGCCGGCCAGGCCCTCGTCCCCGTGGATCACGAAGTCCAGGGTCAGCTCGCGGTGTTCGGCGTCCCAGCCGCGCACGGTGTAGGTCCGGGTCACCGGCCACTGCTCGCGCGGGAACTCGGCGCGGACACGCTCCAGGTCGAAGGGCTCCGGGTAGGTCACGCCCGCCGGGCCGAACAGGAGCTTCACATAGTGGTCGGTGCAGGTGTCCGCCGCGAAGCCGGCGAGTCCGTCGCCGCCGAGCACCACGCGCTGCATGTGCGGGGTCAGCCGCTCGGTGCGTACCACCCGGGCGGTGTGGATCTTGCGCGGCTTTCGTTCCGGACGCTCTGCCATCACGGCCTCCTGCGGAATGGTTAGGTATACCTAAGTTAACATCCCTCCTGTTGGTCCGATCTTCCCTCGCTCCTCAACGGCCGCCCTTTGCTGGAATATTGCCGATCAGGCGGCCCCGTCCCGCGCGCCGAGCGTGGTCAGCAGCCGTTGCAGCGAGCCGCCCAGGCCCCACCGGGCCGCCAGCTCCTCCAGGGCCGCCGGGTCGCGCGGGGCTCCCGGCAGCGCGGTGTCCACGTCCGGCAGCGGCACGTCGGCGGCCACCCGCACCACCTTCGGCGCCACCGCGACGTACGGCCGGGCCTCGGTCAGCCGCCGCCGCTGCGAGGGCGTGAGCCTGGCCTTCGGGTCGTCCACGGCCGCCATGATCCCGGCCAGGTCGCCGAACTCGGCGAGCAGTCTGGCGGCCGTCTTCTCGCCGATCCCGGCCACGCCCGGCAGTCCGTCGCTCGGGTCGCCGCGCAGCAGCGCCAGGTCCGCGTACCCCCGTCCGTCGACGCCGTACTTCTCACGCAGCACCGCCTCGTCGGTCACCTGGAGGGTGCCCACGCCCTTGAGCGGGTACAGCACCCGGATGCCGCGCCCGTCGTCCACCAGCTGGTACAGGTCGCGGTCGCCGGTGACGATGTCGACCGGGCCGGCGGCGCGCGCGGTGAAGGTGCCGATCACGTCGTCCGCCTCGTAGGGGGCGACTCCGACGCGGGCGATGCCGATCGCGTCCAGCACGGACTCGATGACCGGAACCTGCGGGGCGAGGGTGTCCGGCACCTCCTCCGCGTCCGGCGTGCAGGTGTGCTCCTCGGCGACCCGGTGTGCCTTGTAGGTGGGGATCAGCTCGACCCGCCACTTCGGCCGCCAGTCGGCGTCCATGCAGGCCACGAGGTGGGTGGGCCGGTGGTCCCTGACCAGCCGGTCGATGAAGTCCAGCAGTCCGCGCACGGCGTTCACCGGGGTGCCGTCCGGCGCCTTCACGGAGTCGGGGACGCCGAAGTAGGCGCGGAAGTACAGCGAGGCGGTGTCGAGGAGCATCAGTCGTCCGGTCACGTCCCGCATCATGCCGTACGCCACCGACAGTCACCCTCGCCTCACGCCCGCGCACCTTTCGCCCGGGAACGCGTTGCGTGATGCGCACCGCGGTGAGCCCGGCCACTTGTGAGTTTGCCTCGGTTTGACCTGGGCAGGCGCGCCGCCAGGAGCGGAGTAGTGCGCTTTTCAACTGTCGGCGCCCCCGGGCGCCGGCTCTGTGACGGTCGAAACGGCCCTTCGTCTCCTGCCCCTGTTCCCGAGACAAGAGGTACGCGTGCGAGCCAGGCTTGAGGCGGAGCACCTGTTCAAGGTGTTCGGCAGACGACCGGACGAATCAGTGGAGCGCCTGCGGAAGGGCGCCGACCGGGAGGAGCTGCGCGCCGACGGCACCACGGCCGCCGTGATCGACGCTTCCTTCCGCGTCGAGGCCGGCGAGATCTTCGTCGTGATGGGCCTGTCGGGTTCCGGCAAGTCCACCCTGCTGCGGATGCTCAACGGCCTGCTGGAGCCGACCGCGGGCAGTGTGCGCTTCGACGGCGAGGAGCTGACCGCGCTCGGCGAGCACGGGCTGCGCGAGCTGCGCTCCAGGAAGATCAGCATGGTCTTCCAGCACTTCGCGCTGTTCCCGCACCGCAGCGTCCGTGACAACGCCGCCTACGGCCTGGAAGTGCAGGGCGTGCCCCGCACCGAGCGCGAGCGCCGCGCCGACGAGGCGCTCGCCCTGTGCGGCCTGGCCGGCTGGGAGAAGTCCTGGCCCGACGAGCTGTCCGGCGGCATGCAGCAGCGCGTCGGCCTCGCCCGCGCCCTCGCCACCGACGCCGACCTGCTGCTCATGGACGAGTCCTTCAGCGCCCTGGACCCGCTGATCCGCCGCGACATGCAGGACCGGCTCCTGGAGCTTCAGAAGACGCTCAAGAAGACCATCGTCTTCATCACCCACGACCTCAACGAGGCCATGCGCCTGGGTGACCGCGTCGCCGTCATGCGTGACGGCCGCATCGTGCAGACCGGCACCGCCGAGGACATCCTGCTGCGCCCGGAGAACGACTACGTGGCCTCCTTCATCCAGGACGTCGACCGCTCCCGGGTGCTCACCGCCGCCGCCGTCATGGACACCGGGCTGCGCGGCGACGAGGCCGACTGCGCCTGCGAGACCGCGACGCCCGAGACGCCGTTCGGCGAGCTGTGCGCGATCAGCGCCCGGCTGCCCCACCCGGTCGCCGTCCTGGACGCCGACGGCACCCTCGTCGGGGTCGTGCCCCGGCAGCGCCTGCTGGGCCTCCTCGGCGACGAACAGGGCGAGCCGACCGCCTGCGACGGCTCCGGCAAGGACGGGGAGAAGGTGACCGCCCGTGCCTAGGATCCCCCTCGGCAGCTGGGTCGACTCCGGTGTGAACTGGCTGGTCGGCCACCTCTCCTGGCTCTTCGACGCCGTCAAGGCCGTCATGGAGGGCATGTACGACGGCATCGACGCCGTCCTCGGCTCACCGGCGCCCCTGCTGATGGCGGGCATCCTCGCCGTCGTCGCCTGGTGGCTGCGCGGCCTGACGGCCGGTGTCCTCGCCTTCGCCGGGTTCGCCCTGGTCGACTCGCTGCACCTGTGGGACCAGGCGATGTCCACGCTCGCCCTGGTCCTCGTGGCCACCGTGATCGCCCTGGTGATCTCGATCCCGCTGGGCATCTGGGCGGCCCGCTCCAAGGCGGTCGGCGCCGCCGTGCGGCCCGTCCTGGACCTGCTCCAGACGATGCCCTCGATGGTCCTGCTGATCCCGGCCATGCTCTTCTTCGGGCTCGGCACCGCGGCCGGCGTGGTCGCCACCCTGATCTTCGCCCTCGCCCCCGGCGTCCGCATGACCGAGCTGGGCATCCGCCAGGTCGACGCCGAACTGGTCGAGGCCGCCGAGGCGTTCGGCACCACCCCGCGCGACATCCTGTGGCGCGTCCAGCTGCCGCTCGCCCTGCCGACCATCATGGCCGGCGTCAACCAGGTGATCATGCTGGGCCTGTCCATGGTCGTCATCGCCGGCATGGTCGGCACCGGCGGCCTCGGCGGCGCGGTGAACGAGGCCATCGGCCAGCTCGACATCGGCTACGGCTTCGAGGCCGGCGTCGGCATCGTCGTCCTCGCCATCTACCTGGACCGCATCACCGGCGCCCTCGGCACCCAGCTGTCCCCGCTCGGCCGCAGGGCCGCCGCCAAGGCGCCCAGGCGCGCGTGGGAGTACCGGCCGCGCCCGGCCGTCGCGGTCGTCGGGATCGTCGTCCTGGCGCTCGTCGCGGGCGGCGTCGGCGTCTTCGGCTCCGCCGGCACCGCCTCCGAGGCCTCCGGCACCGACATCGGCAAGGGCGAGGAGGTCAGGATCGGCTACATCCCCTGGGACGAGGGCATCGCCTCCACCTTCCTGTGGAAGGAGATCCTCCAGGAGCGCGGTTTCAAGGTCACCACGACCCAGTACGCGGCCGGCCCGCTCTACACCGGCCTCGCCACCGGGCAGATCGACTTCGAGACCGACTCGTGGCTGCCGACCACGCACGCCGAGTACTGGAAGAAGTACGGCAAGCGGCTCGACGACCTCGGCAAGTGGTACGGCCCGACCTCCCTGGAGCTGTCCGTCCCCTCGTACGTCAAGGACGTCGACTCCCTGGCCGATCTCAAGGCGCACGCCTCCGAGTTCGGCGGGAGGATCGTCGGCATCGAGCCCAGCGCCGGCGAGATGAGCCTGCTCAAGACCAAGGTCCTCAAGGAGTACGGCCTCGACGGCACCTACCGGGTGGTCGACGGCTCCACCCCGGCCATGCTCGCCGAGCTCAAGCGCGCCTACGCCAAGAAGGAGCCGGTCCTCGTCACCCTGTGGTCCCCGCACTGGGCCTACAGCAGCTACGACCTGAAGAAGCTCCGGGACCCCAGGCTCGCCTGGGGCAAGGGCGACGGCGTGCACACCCTGGCCCGCAAGGGCTTCGCCGGGGACAACCCGCAGGTCGGCCGCTGGCTGAAGGACTTCTCCATGACCGAGAAGCAGCTCACCGGCCTGGAGGCGCGGATCCAGCAGGCCGGCAAGGGCAAGGAGCAGGACGCGGTCCGCGCCTGGCTGCGCGAGAACCCCGGCCTGGTCGACAAGTGGGCGCCGGTCTCCGGCGACCACGCGCAGGGCCAGGCGGCCGGGTGACCTGACCGGCCCGGACCCGCCACCCGAGGGGCGGACGGCACCGTACGGCGACGGGGTACGGGGCAGTCCGCCCCTCGCGGCGTCCTCCCGCGATCCCCGACGCTCCCCTACGGGAGGAATCCGGCCAATCACCCAGCGTGATGACGCCTGCTGCTGGGCATGTTCATCCCCAGGGAGGAAGCGTCGGGGGACCGCCGGAAAGGCCCTGACACTGGCGCGAACCGTGAGGGTAAGGGCTCATCGGCGGGTGGGGGATGTGACACGCGCATGAAACCGTTTGCCGAACATGCGTAGGGTGCAGTGAAGCCACGGGGAGATCCGGGAGAGCGACGCTCTCAGCGGGCACTCGGAGAGTGGCGGGAAAAGCGACAGAGGAACGCACGACGATCGAGGGAGGGAGCCGGAGCGATGGGTGACCACAAAGAGCAGCAGCCCGTACGGGTGGGCGCGGCGGTCCGGCGGCGCCGGCGCGCCCTGGAGCTGACCCTCGCGGCCGTGGCCGAGCGCACCGGCCTGTCCGTGCCCTTCCTCAGCCAGGTGGAGAACGACCGGGCCCGGCCCAGCCGCACCTCCCTGGAGAAGCTGGCCGACGCGCTGCGCACCACGGCCGTCGAACTCCTCGCCGCGGCGGACCCGGCGGCCACCGTCGACCTGGTGCGTGCCGAGCCCCTCACGGACGGCGACTTCGCCCCGCGGACCCGCAACCTGGTCCGCGGCCACCACCAGCTGCACGCCTCCGAGTTCACCGGAGACCACGACGCGGGACGCGAGTTCCAGCACCGCAACGACGAGTTGATGTACGTAGCCGACGGCGCGGTCGAGATCGAGGCCGAGGGACGCGCGTACCGTCTCGGCCGCGGCGACACGCTGTACCTCACGGGCGGGGTGCGGCACCGGTGGCGGGCGACGGTGCCGGACACGCGGATCATCGTGGTGGCGGTGGCGGAGCACATCGAGGCCGTGCAGGACCGGTATCGCTGAGCGTCGTGGTCGTACGGGAGGGCATGTGAGGGAGCGTATGAGGGGCCGTCGCGCGGGCGCGGGGCCGTGGTGGCCGGTCGGGCGGTTCCCCGCGCCGCTTCGGGCCGCCGTGCGGGGCGGGGGCGAGTGATGCGCGTCGTCTCCCTCGTCCCCTCGCTCACCGAGGCCGTCGCAAAGACGCTGCCCGGGGCGCTCGTCGGGGCCACGGACTGGTGCGGTCGGCCGGAGGATCTGGACGTCGTCCGGATCGGCGGGACCAAGAATCCCGCGGTGGAGCGCATCGTCGGGCTGGCGCCCGACCTGGTGATCGCCAATGAGGAGGAGAACCGCGTCCCGGACCTCGACGCGCTGCGTGCGGCCGGTCTCGAGGTCCTGGTCACCGAGGTGCGGACCGTGCCCCAGGCGTTCACGGAGCTGGCGCGGGTGCTGGACGCGTGCGGGGCGCCGGGGCGGCCGGGCTGGCTGCGGGAGGCGGAGGCCGCCTGGGGCGCGCTGCCGGAGCCGGCGGAGCGCAGGACGGCGGTCGTACCCATCTGGCGCAGGCCCTGGATGGTCGTGGGCCGGGACACGTTCGCCGGTGATGTGCTGGCCCGCCTGGGCGTCGACCATCTGTACGCCGGTCATCCCGAGCGTTACCCCCGCATCCCCCTGGACGAGCTGCGGGCCGCCGGCCCGGACCTGGTGGTGCTCCCGGACGAGCCGTACCGCTTCACCGCCGCCGACGGCCCGGAGGCCTTCCCCGGCCTGGCCTGCGCGCTGGTCAGCGGGCGGTACCTGACGTGGTACGGACCGTCTCTGGCGCGGGCGCCGCGGGTGCTGGCCGAGGCCCTGCGAGCAGCTCGCCGCTGAGCAGCCCGCGCGCGGTGCCGGTCGCCGCCGCGAGCCAGGCCGCGACGAGCAGGACGTACAGCGCGACGGCCAGGGTCTGGTAGGCGGTGAGGGACGTGTGCCGGGCGAGGGCGGCCGCGCCGGTGACGCAGGTGCCCACCGGGAAGGTGGCGCCCCACCAGGTCATCGCGAACCCCATGCCCTGCCGCCGGGCCCGCACCAGGTGTGCCACGGACAACGCCAGCCACATCAGCGCGAAGCCCATCACGGGCACGCCGTACAGCACCGAGAACACGGCGAGTCCGTGCACGTAGGAGCTGGGCACGACGCCGGGCGCGGCGTTCGCGATCGAGCCGACGGCGGTGGTGGACTGCCCGAGCGGGCCGAGGACCAGGAACAGGGTCGGGGTGAGGGCGAGCGGCAGCGGGCCCGAGGTGATCAGCCGGCCGAGGACCAGGGGCAGCATCAGCAGCGTGGCGAACAGGCTCAGACCGAACATCGCCAGACAGGCCAGCAGCAGGGTCTCGCGGGGCTGGCCGGGCGGCAGATGCGGCACGAGCAGGGGGCCGAGCGCGGCCGACACCATCGGGGCGACCAGAGGCAGCAGCCAGACGGGGGAGGCCTGGGAGGCGTCGATGCGGTGCCGTACGGACATCAGGTACGGCACGGCCACGGCCGCCCACAGCCCGATCGCCGTACCGGCCGTGTACAGGACGGTGTCCAGGGCGACGGCCGCTCCCGTGCCGAGCCAGTCGTGCCCCGCGGTCAGCGCGCCGCCGCCCACGGCCAGCAGGGCCATGGAGAGGCAGCCGTAGAACGGGGCCATCGCCGGGTCGAGGAGGTGGGCGCGGGCCTGGTCGCGGTGGTGGACCCAGTGCAGGGTGCGGGCCGCCAGCAGGGCCGCCAGCATCAGCAGCGAGAGCACCCAGACCGCCGCGAGGAGCGTGCGCGGCCCGGCCGGCATGTCCACCGGCAGCGTGATGCCGGCGGTGGCGACGGCGGCGGTGCCCATGACGGAGGCGTACCAGTTGGGTCCGAGGTGGCGGACCAGGGCGGCACGGGGCGCGCGTGTGGCGGGGAGGGGCGGGGCAGTGGTGACCATGGCATCCACCGTGCCCCCGGGCATCGGCCCTGACCAGGGAGTTCCCCTCTATGAGGGCATAAGCTGGTCTTATGAGCGAGGCGGAGGGATCCCGAGAGCAGGGCGAGGGCACGGGGTCGTTGGCGCACCGGGTGCCGGATCTGGCGGCGTTGGAGCTGTTGCTGGCGGTGGCGCGGCTCGGGAGTCTCGGGGCGGCGGCCCGGGAGGTCGGGATCACGCAGCCGGCGGCGAGCAGCCGTGTCCGGTCCATGGAGCGGCAGCTCGGGGTGGCCCTGGTGGACCGTTCGCCGCGCGGGTCCCGGCTCACCGACGCCGGTGTGCTGGTGACGGACTGGGCGCGGCGGGTGGTGGAGGCGGCGGCGGCGTTCGACGCGGGGGCGCGGGCGTTGCGGGACCGGCGGGATTCGCGGCTGCGGGTCGCCGCGAGCATGACCATAGCCGAGTACCTGCTGCCGGGCTGGCTGCTCGCGTTGCACGCCGAGCGCCCCGACACGGCGGTGTCGCTGCTGGCCGGGAACTCGGCGAAGGTGGCGGAGCTGCTGCTCGGCGGGGACGCGGACCTCGGGTTCGTGGAGGGGCTCGCGGTGCCGAAGGGGCTGGACGCGGCCGTGATCGGGCACGACCGGCTGATCGTCGTGACGGCGCCGGGGCATCCCTGGGCGCGGCGCCGGCGGCCCCTGTCACCGAAGGAACTGGCCGAGACGCCGCTGATCCTGCGGGAGCGGGGCTCGGGGACGCGGCAGGTCCTCGACGCGGCGCTCGGGGGGCTGGCCCGGCCGCTGATCGAGCTGTCCTCCACGACGGCGGTGAAGGCGTCGGCGGTCAGCGGGGCGGGGCCGTCGGTGCTCAGCGAACTGGCGGTGCGGGAGGAACTCGCCCTGCGGCGCCTGGTCGAGGTTCCGGTGGACGGTGTTTCGCTGCGGCGGGACCTGCGGGCGGTGTGGCCGACGGGACACCGCCCGACGGGCCCGGCACGGGACCTGTTGTCCCTGACGCGGGCCTGACCGGGACCGGCGTCCCTGGCGTGTGCCTGACCGGGGCTTGCCTCCCTGACGTGTACCTGAGCCGGGTCCTGTGTCTCTGGCGCGGGCCTGACCGGGTCCTGTGTGCCTGGCGCGGGCCTGAGCCGGGACCTGTGTCCCTGACGTGTGCCTGAATCAGGGCGGGCGGCGCCGTGCGGGCCGCGGCGCCGCGGTTCCCCGGGGGCGCGGGGAACCGCGTGACGCGTCACCTGCGGCCCGCGGCCGTCCACCGGGCCCGGCCCCGGCGGCGCTTCGGATCAACTCGCCGCCCCTACCAAACCCTCCATCACCCGTGCGTCCTTCCCCATCTCCGGGTGCCACTGCACCCCCACGACCCACCCCCGGTCCGCCGGCAACTCCACCGCCTCCACCGTGCCGTCCTCGGCGTGGGCGGACGGTACGAGGTCGCGGCCGAGGCGGGACACGCACTGGTGGTGGTAGGCGGGGACGGACGTGGCCTCGGGGACGAGCGAGGCGTACCGGGTGCCCGGGACCGGCTTCACCGGGTGCGTGCCGAAGACGCCGACCACCTCCGCGTGGCCCTCCATGTGCTGGACCAGCGTCCCGCCGAGGGCCACGTTCAGGAGCTGCATGCCCCGGCAGATCCCCAGCAGCGGCGTGCCGGAGGCCAGCGCGGCCTCGATCAGGGCGAGTTCCCAGGCGTCGCGGGCCAGGGCCGGCGGGCCCGTGCGGGGGTCGCGGTCGGCGCCGTAGTGCACCGGGTCCACGTCCGGGCCGCCCGCGACGACCAGGCCGTCGAGCCGGGCGACCGCCGCCGCGGCCAGCTCGGGCTCGTCCGGCGGCAGCATGCACGCGAGCCCTCCGGCCCGCTGCACCAGCCGCGGATACGCGGCCGGCAGCAGCGCGGCGTCCAGCTCCCAGACCCCCCACCGGGTCCCGGCCTCCAGATACGTGCTCACACCGATCAACGGCCGCTCGCTCACGCCACCCTCCCAGAACTCGCGAAACTCCCGGAAACCAAAAGGTATAGGACAGTACCTTTGCAGAGTCCGCTCATGTCAGGAAGCCCCGCAGCAGTGCCGCCGTGCCCGCGCAGTGCTCCCGCATCATCTCCCGCGCGCCGTCCGCGTCCCCGTCGAGCACCGCCTCCACCAGCGCGGTGTGCTGCCGCTGGGAGTGTTCGAGGTTGCGCACCAGCAGCGGGATGCAGTCCAGCAGCTCGTTGACGGTGGCCCGCACCGCCGCGTACTGCGCGGTCAGGGTGGGCGAGCCGCACAGCTCGGCCAGGGTCAGATGCAGGAGCGTGTCCAGGCGCCGGTAGTCGGCGAGCGGCGCGTCGTGCGTGTCGGCCAGCGCCTCCCGCAGCCGTTTCGCCTGCTCGTCGGTGAGCCCGTGCGCCGCGCACAGCCCGGCCGCCCCCACCTCCAGCACCTCGCGGAAGCGCAGCACGTCCTCGACGTCGACCTCGGCGATCCGCCGCCGCAGCTCGTCCTCGCCGCCGGCGTCCGCGCGGGGCAGCACGAACGTTCCGCCGTACCGCCCGCGCCGCGCCTCCACCAGGCCCTGGTCCTGGAGGACCTTCAGCACCTCGCGCAGCGTCACCCGGCTGATCCCCAGCCGCTCCGCCAGCTCCCGCTCCGCGGGCAGCCGTTCGCCGCCCGGCACCAGGCCGAGCCGGACCACCTGGAGGATCTGCTCCAAGGCCTCCTCGAAGCCGTTGCCCGCGCGCACCGGCCGCAGCACCGGAGCGAGCCGGTCGCCCACCCCGTGCCACTCCGTGTGAGGCGACATCCGCCGCACCCCCTTCCCAAGCAATGGTTCTTCGCAATACCTTATGGCTCCCGGCCCGGCCGAAGAAGCGCGAAGGCGCCCAAGGAGGCTTTCCGTGGCAGACCGCACAGCCCCGCTTCCCGTCGAGGAACTTCACGCCCTCGTGGCGAGCGGTGAGATCGACACTGTCGTCCTGGCGTTCCCCGATATGCAAGGGCGCCTGCAGGGCAAGCGGTTCGCCGCCCGCTTCTTCCTCGACGAGGTCCTGGAACACGGCACCGAGGGCTGCAACTACCTGCTCGCCGTCGACACCGAGATGAACACCGTCGACGGCTACGCGATGTCCTCCTGGGAGCGCGGTTACGGCGACTTCGCCATGCGTCCCGACCTCACCACCCTGCGCCGCATCCCCTGGCACCCCGGCACCGCCCTGCTCGTCGCCGACCTCGCGTGGGACGACGGCACCCCGGTCGTCGCCGCCCCGCGGCAGATCCTGCGCCGCCAGCTCGACCGGCTCGCCGAACTCGGCTACACCGCCCAGGTCGGCACCGAGCTGGAGTTCATCGTCTTCAAGGACAGCTACGAGCAGGCGTGGGACGCGGGGTACCGGGGGCTGACCCCGGCCAACCAGTACAACATCGACTACTCGATCCTCGGCACCGGCCGCATCGAGCCCCTGCTGCGCCGGCTGCGCAACGAGATGGCGGGCGCCGGCCTCACCGTCGAGTCCGCCAAGGGCGAGTGCAACCCCGGCCAGCACGAGATCGTCTTCCGCTACGACGAGGCCCTCACCACCTGCGACCAGCACGCCCTGTACAAGACGGGCGCCAAGGAGATCGCCGCCCAGGAGGGCGTCTCGATCACCTTCATGGCCAAGTACAACGAGCGCGAGGGCAACTCCTGCCACATCCACCTCTCGCTCACCGACGCCGACGGCACCAACGCCATGGCCGGGCCCGACGGGATGTCCGAGGTGATGCGGCACTTCCTCGCCGGACAGCTCGCCGCCCTGCGCGACTTCTCCCTGCTGTACGCCCCGAACATCAACTCGTACAAGCGGTTCCAGCAGGGCTCCTTCGCCCCCACCGCCGTCGCCTGGGGCCACGACAACCGCACCTGTGCCCTGCGCGTGGTCGGCCACGGCCGCTCCACGCGCTTCGAGAACCGGCTCCCGGGCGGCGACGTCAACCCCCACCTGGCGGTCGCCGGACTGGTCGCCGCGGGCCTGTACGGCATCGAGCACGAGCTCGAACTCCCCGAGCCCTGCCCCGGCAACGCCTACACCGCGGGCTTCGAGCACGTCCCCACCACCCTGCGCGAGGCCGCCGAGCTGTGGGAGAACAGCCCGATCGCCAAGGCCGCCTTCGGTGACGACGTCGTGGCCCACTACCGCAACATGGCCCGCGTCGAACTGGAGGCGTTCGACGCCGCGGTCACCGACTGGGAGCTGCGCCGCTCCTTCGAACGCCTGTGAGCACCCCCGCATCCCGCCGGTCCGCACGCCCCTGAAAGGTCGATCCGTGTCCGACTCAGACGAGTTGAAGGTCCTCAACCCCGCGACGGAAGAGGTCGTCGCCACCGTCCCCGCCGCCACCGCGGAGGACGTCGACGCCGCCGTCGTACGGGCCGCCCGCGCCCAGAGCCGATGGGCCGCGCTCGCGCCCGCCGACCGGGCCCGGCTGCTGCGCCGCTTCGCCGACACCGTCGACGCGCACATCGAGGAACTCGCCCGCCTGGAGGTCCGCGAGGCCGGGCACACCCTCGGCAACGCCCGCTGGGAGGCCGGCAACGCCCGCGACCTGCTCCAGTACGCGGCCGGCGGCGCCGAACGCCTGCTCGGCCGGCAGATCCCGGTACCCGGCGGCTGGAACGTCACCTTCCAGGAACCCCTGGGCGTCATCGGTGTGATCGCCCCCTGGAACTTCCCCATGCCGATCGCCGCCTGGGGCTCCTTCCCGGCGCTCGCCGCGGGCAACGCCGTCGTCCTCAAGCCCGCCGAGACCACCCCGCTCACCGCGCTGCGCCTGGCCGGACTCGCCCTGGAGGCGGGCCTGCCCGAGCACCTCTTCCAGGTGCTGCCGGGCCACGGCCACACGGCCGGACGCGCCCTGGTGGACCACCCGGACGTCGCCAAGATCGTGTTCACCGGGTCCACCCGCACCGGCCGCGAGATCATGGAGCGCTGCGCCCGGCTGGTCAAGCCGGTCACCCTGGAGCTCGGCGGCAAGAGCCCCAACGTCGTCTTCGCCGACGCCGACCTGAGGACCGCCCTCGACCCCTTCTCCTTCCTGGACAACTCGGGCCAGGACTGCTGCGCCCGCACCCGCATCCTCGTCCAGGAGGCCGTCCTCGACGAGGCGCGCGAGCTGCTCGCCGACGCGCTCGCCGCCGTGGTCGTGGGCGACCCGGCCGACGAGAAGACGCAGATGGGACCGCTGATCTCGGCGGCGCAGCGGGACCGCGTGCGGTCGTACGTCCCCGACGGTGCCCCCGCCCTGCGCGGCAGCGCCCCCGACGGGCCCGGCTTCTGGTTCCCGCCGACCGTCCTGACGGGGGAGCGGCACGACAGCCCGGCCGCCCGCGAGGAGGTCTTCGGACCCGTCGCCGTCCTGCTGCCCTTCAGCGACGAACAGGACGCGATCCGCCTCGCCAACGACACCCCCTACGGGCTGTCCGGCTCCGTCTGGACCCGCGACCTCGGCCGCGCGCTGCGCGTCAGCGGCGGCGTCCGCGCGGGCAACCTGTCCGTCAACTCCCATTCCAGCGTCCGCTATTGGACCCCGTTCGGCGGCTACAAGCAGTCCGGCCTCGGCCGGGAACTCGGCCCCGACGCCCTGACCGCCTTCACCGAAACCAAGAACGTCTTCATCAGCTCGGAGGGCCCCGCACAGTGACCGACAACAGTGTTTGCCGCCGCCTCGTCGGCCGTACCGCCGTCGTGACCGGAGCCGGCAGCGGCATCGGCCTCGCCACCGCCCGCCGCCTCGCCGCCGAGGGCGCCCACGTCGTCTGCGCGGACGTGGACGAGGTCCGCGGCAAGGCCGCCGCCGACGAGGTGGGCGGGCTCTTCGTCGAGGTCGACGTCACCGACCCGGAGCAGGTCGAGGCGCTGTTCAGGACGGCGTACGACACCTACGGCAGCGTCGACGTGGCCTTCAACAACGCGGGCATCTCCCCGCCCGACGACGACTCCATCCTGGAGACCGGCCTGGAGGCATGGAAGCGCGTCCAGGAGGTCAACCTCACCTCCGTGTACCTGTGCTGCAAGGCCGCGATCCCCTACATGCGGCGTCAGGGCAAGGGCTCCATCATCAACACCGCGTCCTTCGTGGCCCGGATGGGCGCGGCCACCTCGCAGATCTCGTACACCGCGTCCAAGGGCGGCGTCCTCGCGATGTCCCGCGAACTCGGCGTGCAGTTCGCCCGGGAGGGCATCCGGGTCAACGCGCTGTGCCCCGGGCCGGTCAACACCCCGCTGCTCCAGGAGCTGTTCGCCAAGGACCCGGAGCGGGCCGCGCGCCGGCTCGTGCACATCCCGGTGGGCCGGTTCGCCGAGGCCGAGGAGATCGCCGCCGCGGTCGCCTTCCTGGCCAGCGACGACTCCTCCTTCGTCAACGCCACCGACTTCCTGGTGGACGGGGGCATTTCGGGCGCGTACGTCACGCCCCAGTAGGCCCCGCGCGCGGAGTCCACGGGGCGCCCGGGTCCCCCGGAGTTCTCAGAGGAACGTGTGCCCCTCTCCCCGGTACGTGGGCACGGTCGCGGTCACCTCGTCGCCCTCGACGAGGTGCAGCGACGCGAACCGCTCGCACAGCTCGCCCGCCTTGGCGTGCCGGAACCACACCCGGTCGCCGACGAGCAGATCGTCGGCGGGCGAGCCGAGCAGCGGGGTCTGCACCTCGCCGGCCCCCTCCTGGGGGTCGTACGCCAGCCCGGTCGGCAGGTACGGCACCGGCAGCCGGTCGGGTCCCGCGGCACCGGAAGCCGGGTAGCCGCCGCCGAGCACGGTGACGACGCCCACGCCCGGCCGCCGTACCACCGGCAGCGCGAACAGCGCCGCCGGACGGCCGCTGAACGACGTGTAGTTGTCGAACAGCCGCGGCACGTACAGCCCGGAACCGGCCGCGATCTCGGTGACCGCGGCCTCGGCGGCGGTGTGCTGCACACTGCCGGTGCCGCCGCCGTTGACGAACTCCAGGTCCGGCGCCACGGCCCGTACCGCGCGCACGGCCGCGGCCCGCCGCTCGGCCAGCTCCCGCCGCGCGGCGGCCTGCATCAGCCGGATCGCCCGTGACCGCAGCGGCCGCCCGGCGACCGCGTCGCCGACTCCCGCTATGTGGCCCTCGTAGGCCATGAGACCCACGAGCCGGAAGCCGGGGCGCTCGGCCACCACCCGAGCGAGGTCCGCCAGTCGGCCCGGGGAGTGGAGCGGGGAGCGGCGGGCGCCGACCCGCACGCGTCCGCCGAACAGCTTCAGCGAGGTGTCCAACTCCAGGCATACGCGCACCACTTCACGTCCGCCGTCGCGGGCGGCGTCGATGAGGTCGAGCTGGGCGGGGTCGTCCGCCATCACGGTGACGGCGGCGGCGAGTGCGGGATCGGCGGTCAGCTCGGCGAAGCCCGACCGGTCGGCGGAGGGGTAGGCCAGCAGGATGTCGCCGAACCCCGAGCGCGCCAGCCACAGCGACTCGGCGAGCGTGAACGACATGATCCCCTGGAAGCCGTCCCTGGCCAGGACGCGCTCCAACAGGGCACGGCAGCGTACGGACTTGCTGGCGACCCGGATCGGTTTGCCGCCGGAGCGGCGGACCAGATCGGCCGCGTTGGCGTCGAAGGCATCCAGGTCCACGAGCGCCAGCGGCGCTTCGAGATGGGCGGTGGCCCGGTCGTACCGGGCCCGGTCGGCGGCACGAGCAGTCATGCCGGAAGCCTGCCAGAAGGGATTACCGCAGGGTAGAGGGATGTTCCGGGCAAGTGCCCCGGCCTCCCGTACTGGTTCCGCCCCGGCCCCCGACAACCCGTAGAGTGACGCGCACGTACGACGGACCCGCCCGGGATGCCGGTCCGGCCGTACGGGTACGAGGAGAGACGGCCCGGGTCGCGAGGAAACGGGGAACGCATGACCACGGAAGCACGCCACGCCTCCGTACCACCGGTTCCCTCCTCCTCGTCCGCCCCGCCCGCGGGCGCGAGTCGGGGCGCGGGCAAGGGCGTCCCGGGCACGGCGGGACCGACCGGTGCGGGGAGCGTGGACGACGCGCGGACCACCGGCGCCGGGCGCCGCACCGCGCGGAGCGCCGACGTGCCGCCGGGGGCGGACCCCGACGACGAGCCGTCCGTCTTCACCCCGCGCGTCCCGTCCGACGGCAACGGCTCCTCCGGCGCCCCCCGGGGCCGTACTCCCCGCCGCGTCCCCGTCCCCGAAGCGACCGGCCCGGTGAGCCCGCCACCGCCCCCGGCCTCGGCACGCTTCCCGGACGCGCCACCGCGCGGTGCCGGTGCGCGCGGGCGGCGTCCCGGCCGTACGGAAGGGGCGGGTGCGGGCGTTCCCGCTCGCACCGAGGGCACGGGGGCGGCGGCTCCCGCGCAGGCCGACGGCGGCGGCGCGGCCGGTTCGGCGCCGCCGGCCCAGGGGCCGGGCCGGCAGTCGCGGTGGCCGGAAGTGTCCGCGGAGGTCCCCGCCGAGACGACGACTCCTCTTCGTCCGGTCCCCGCGACCGCGAACGCGCGGGGTGCCGGTGCCGGTTCGGGTTCCGGTGGTGCTGGTTCGGGCGGGGCGGGTCGGGAGTCGTGGCGGGCGGACAGGCCCGCGGGGTTCGCTTCCGAGGCGACGGCCCCTGCGCGTCCGGTCCTTGGGGCCGCCGATGCGCAGGGCGCCGGTCCCACGGGGTCCGGTCCGCAGCGGTGGCCGGAAGTGTCCGCGGAGGTCCCCGTCGAGACGACGACTCCTCTTCGTCCGGTCCCCGCGACCGCGAACGCGCGGGGTGCCGGTGCCGGTTCGGGTTCCGGTGGTGCTGGTTCGGGCGGGGCGGGTCGGGAGTCGTGGCGGGCGGACAGGCCCGCGGGGTTCGCTTCCGAGGCGACGGCCCCTGCGCGTCCGGTCCTTGGGGCCGCCGATGCGCAGGGCGCCGGTCCCACGGGGTCCGGTCCGCGGTCGCGGCGGCCGGAAGCACCCGCGGAGACCCCCTCCGAGACCACGACCCGGCTCCGTCCCGTGCCGCCAGCCGCGGACGCGCGGGGCGCAGGTTCCGACCGCGGGCCCGTGCCCGGTCGCCCCGGGTCCGGTCCCGGCCGGACCGCCACACCGTCCGGCGGGCCGCATGACACGACCCCGTCCGTCCCCGGGCCCGCCCACCCCCCGCGCTCCAGCCGGCCCGCCACCCCGTGGAACACCCCCGCGCCCTCCGGGCACGGCGCCGCGCGGCCCTTCGTGATGTTCGGGGAGTCCGATCTGTTCCGGGAACGCAGGCGGGGGCGGGCTGTGGTCGCCGGGGTCTGTCTGGTGCTCGGACTCGGGCTCATCGGTGGGGCCGTGGCCGGGAGTTGGATCGCCGGGGAGCACGGGGACGGCGGCCCGCAGGGGTTCGCCGCGGCCGTGCCGGCATGGCACAGCGTGCCCGTCGACCAGCTGTTCCCGCCCGTGGTGCGGGGCGCCGGGGACGGGCCCGGCGGGGCGGACCGGACGTGGACGCGGGTGGCCGTCGCCCCGGACAGCGGGTGCGCCGACGCGTTCGACCCGCTGCTGGAGAAGGTGCTCGCCGGCGTCGGCTGCCGACGGCTCCTGCGCGCGACCTACACGGACGCCACCCAGAGCTATGTGACCACCGTCGGGCTGCTGTTCACCAGGGCCGACCCCGCCGCCATGTCCGCGCTCGCCACCCGCTTCCGCACCCAGCACCTCGCCGAACGCCCCGACCTGATGCCCCGTCCGTACGCCGCCGAGAACACCCTCGCGGCCGGGTTCGGCGACGACCAGCGCGCCACCTGGACCATCTCCGTGCGCACCGACACCCCCGTCGTCGTGTACGCCGTCTCCGGCTGGGCCGACGGCCGCGGTGTCGACACACCCCAGCCCGCCGCCGACGCCGTACGCTCCGGCGCCACCACCCCGCAGGCCCAGTCCGGCCTCGGCAACGAGGCCCGGGGACTGTCCGAACAGATCGAACGGCGGTTGCGTCAGACCGTCGGTGAGTCCGCCACGAAGAGACCCTCATGAAGCGTGCCTCCGGGGCCGCGGTGAGCGCCCTGCTCGCCGGCGCCCTCGCCCTGCTGCCGTCCGCCGCCGCGCACGCCGACGGCATCCGCGCCCAGCAGTGGGGCCTGTCCGCCCTCCGCCTCGACCGGGCCTGGCGCACCACCAAGGGGCAGGGCGTCACCGTCGCCGTCCTGGACACCGGCGTCCAGGAGGACCACCCCGACCTCGTCGGCAACGTGCTGCCCGCCAAGGACATGATCGGCTTCGGCGCCCGGCCCGGCGACCGCACCTGGGGACGGCACGGCACCGCGATGGCCGGCATCATCGCCGGACACGGTCACGGACCCGGCGGCTCCGACGGCGTCATGGGCGTCGCCCCCGAGGCGAGGATCCTGCCCGTGCGGGTGATCCTTGAGGACAGCGACCCCGCCCGCGCCAGGGCCCGCACCACGCGCGGCACCGCCCTCGCCGACGGCATCCGCTGGGCCGCCGACCACGGTGCCGACGTCATCAACCTCTCCCTCGGCGACGACTCCGCCTCCGCCCACCCCGAAGCCGGCGAGGACGAGGCCGTGCAGTACGCCCTGAAGAAGGGCGTGGTCGTCGTCGCCTCCGCGGGCAACGGCGGCGACAAAGGCGACCACGTTTCCTACCCGGCCGCCTACCCCGGCGTGCTCGTCGCCACCGCCGTCGACCGCTACGGCACCCGCGCCTCCTTCTCCACCCGCCGCTGGTACGCCGCGGTCAGCGCGCCCGGCGTCGACGTCGTCATCGCCGACCCCGACCACAAGTACTACGAGGGCTGGGGCACCTCGGCCGCCTCCGCGTTCGTCTCCGGCGTGGCCGCGCTGATCAAGTCCGCCCACCCCGGGCTGAGCCCGGCCCGGATCAAGACGCTCCTGGAGGACACGGCCGACGACCCGCCGGCCGGCGGACGCGACGACTCCCGCGGCTTCGGGACGGTCGACCCGGTGGCGGCCCTGAAGGCGGCCGACCGCCTCGAACCGGAGAAGCGGGCCCCGGCGTCGTACCCCCGGAAGTACTTCGGCCCCGGCCCGGACGCCCCCAGGGCCACCGGCTCCACCTCCGACTGGGCGGCCCCCCTCGCGGGCGGCGCCGGCGGAGTGCTGCTGGTCGCGGGCGTGATCCTGTGGCGCGGGCGCAGGCAGCCCTTCTGACAGGCAGCCCTTCCGAGGGGAGCGCCGGGCCGCCGCTCCACCCGGCCGTATCCCCCGATAGGGTCGGTGACCGTGGCGAACAAGAACATCCCCGACCCCGGCTACTCCGACGACGACGGCTCCGCAGACCCCCGGCTCGGCGCCGCGCTCGCCGCGTGGGCCGAGGACCGCACCGCCGTCGGCCCGGTGCTGGCGGCGCTGAAGGGCGCCCGGCTGCTGGTGCCGGTGGTCGCCGTCCTGGGCGAGGTGGAAGAGGACGAGAACGGACTGCGCCGCGAGAAGACCAGCGACATGGCCGTACCGACCCTGAAGGCCGGGAACCGCACCGCGCTGCCCGCCTTCACCTCCACCGACTCCCTCGCCCGCTGGGACCCCGCGGCCCGCCCGGTCGCCGTACCCCTGCACCAGGCGCTCCAGGCCGCGGCGCACGAGAAGGCCGACACGGTCGTGCTGGACCTCGCCGGACCGGTGCCGTTCGAGCTGACCGGGCCCGCGCTGCTCGCCCTCGCCGAGGGCCGCACCAGCACCGACCCGCTCGCCGACCCGGCCGTGACCGGGGCCGTGCGTGCGGCGGTGGCGGCCGAGCCCGCCGTGCGGCGCGCCCACCTGGTCCCCGGTCAGGCCGACGGCACCCTCGCCCTCGTCCTCGACCCGTCGGCCGCCACCGCCGAGACCGCCCGCGCGATCGCCGGCCGGCTCGCCGCCGACGAAACACTGAGGGCCCGCCTGGTGCGCGGCCTCGACCTGGCACTGCTGCCGGCCGGGACGACGCCTCCGGGCGAGCCCCTGTACGTGAGGGAATAGGTCAGCCGTAGACCGGGCCGGTGTACTTCTCGCCCGGACCCTGGCCCGGCTCGTCCGGCACGATCGAGGCCTCGCGGAAGGCAAGCTGGAGCGACTTCAGGCCGTCGCG
Source organism: Streptomyces sp. NPDC001056 (assembly GCF_053598955.1). Taxonomy (NCBI): domain Bacteria; kingdom Bacillati; phylum Actinomycetota; class Actinomycetes; order Kitasatosporales; family Streptomycetaceae; genus Streptomyces; species Streptomyces sp. NPDC001056. The sequence goes on from NZ_JBSFLI010000008.1 coordinate 53,060, forward strand.
CAGCGGGGCCGCGTGGAAGGAGCTGATCTCGGTCGCGCCGCCGTCCAGCAGGCCGGCGAGGGCGGTGATCAGCTTGCGGGCCTCGTCCAGGTCCTTGAACTTGTCGCCCTCCTCGCTGAGCCCGAGCTTCACGGCCGCGGCGCTCATCAGGTTGACGGCGACCGTCACGATCACCTCGACGGCGGGGACCTCGGCGATATCGCGGGTCATCGCGTCGAAGTCGGGGTTCTCGGCAGGGGTCTCACTCATGCCCCACACCCTAAGCGGCCCGTCGCGCTCCCGGTGACGCCCGCCCGATTAGCCCTTGTCAAGCCACCCTGCTAATCTGGTGGGCGACCGGCCGGACGTAGGTATGTACCTTTCGCTCGGCCCACAAGTGGAGGCTCCGATCTCCCACCCGATCCGTCCCCCGGGACGGCGGGTCTCCGGTCAGGCGGCCGCCATCGTTCCGTACGGACGATGGAGCCGCCCGATTCGCGCCCCGCGTTCACCGCGGCGGTGCTCCGGTAGTCAGGAGCCCCGCCTGTGATCGTCCGGGGCATTTTTTCTGCTTCGGCGCGGTTGGTCTGACGAAAACAGACGTTACGCGGCAGTCCGCCAGGCCGTCGCGTGGTGCTACCGAGGAGGATCCATCAGCGCCGAGCCCCGCATCAACGACCGGATTCGCGTTCCCGAGGTGCGACTTGTCGGTCCCAGTGGCGAGCAGGTCGGCATCGTGCCGCTTGCGAAGGCACTGGAGCTTGCGCAGGAGTACGACCTGGACCTGGTCGAGGTCGCGGCGAACGCCCGTCCGCCCGTGTGCAAGCTCATGGACTACGGGAAGTTCAAGTACGAGTCGGCCATGAAGGCCCGTGAGGCGCGCAAGAACCAGGCGCACACGGTCATCAAGGAGATGAAGCTCCGGCCGAAGATCGACCCGCACGACTATGACACCAAGAAGGGTCACGTCGTCCGGTTCCTCAAGCAGGGCGACAAGGTCAAGATCACGATCATGTTCCGTGGTCGCGAGCAGTCCCGGCCCGAGCTGGGCTATCGACTGCTGCAGCGCCTCGCGGAGGACGTCCAGGACCTCGGCTTCGTGGAGTCGAACCCGAAGCAGGACGGCCGCAACATGATCATGGTCCTCGGTCCGCACAAGAAGAAGACCGAGGCGATGGCCGAGGCCCGTCAGGCGCAGGAGGCCCGCAAGGCCGACGCGAAGGCGAACCCCGGCAAGTCGCAGAACCCCGCTGAGGCCGAGGCGCCTTCCGAGGAGCCTGCCGAGGCGTGATCCCGGGGAGCCCCAGGGCTCCCGAGGATGTAACCGAAACAAGAGCGACGCTCCACCGTGCCCGGTTTTCGTGACCGGGCACCGGAGCGCCACCGACGAGGAGAGAACGGCGCTATGCCGAAGAACAAGTCGCACAGCGGTGCCAGCAAGCGCTTCAAGGTCACCGGCTCCGGCAAGGTGCTCCGCGAGCGCGCCGGCAAGCGCCACCTGCTTGAGCACAAGTCGTCCCGCGTGACGCGTCGCCTCACCGGCAACGCCGAGATGGCCCCGGGCGACGCCGCGAAGATCAAGAAGCTTCTCGGCAAGTGACGCCGCGGCGCCCTGTGAGCGCCGTGCGTCTGGACCGGGACCCAATCGTTTCCGGGTCGTGTGAGGACACCCACGACCCCGCTACAAGGAGTTAACAAGTGGCACGCGTCAAGCGGGCAGTCAACGCCCACAAGAAGCGCCGGGCGATCCTGGAGCAGGCCTCCGGCTACCGCGGTCAGCGTTCGCGCCTGTACCGCAAGGCCAAGGAGCAGGTCACCCACTCGCTGGTCTACAACTACAACGACCGCAAGAAGCGCAAGGGCGACTTCCGTCAGCTGTGGATCCAGCGCATCAACGCCGCTGCCCGCGCCAACGGCATGACCTACAACCGCTTCATCCAGGGTCTGAAGGCCGCGAACGTCGAGGTCGACCGCAAGATCCTGGCCGAGCTGGCCGTCAACGACGCGAACGCGTTCGCCGCGCTCGTCGAGGTCGCGCAGAAGGCGCTGCCGTCGGACGTCAACGCGCCCAAGGCCGCGTGACGCTGCGCCGGCTTCAGCCGAAGTAACACCGGGACCCGCAGGCTGTATGGCTTGCGGGTCCTGTCGTTGGGCCGCCGGTCGGTGTGCGGCCGCGGGTCCGCCGTGGTCGCTCGCGCGGTTCCCCGCACCCCTGACGGGGCGCGGCACCGCGCCGGCGTCGTCAAGAAGACTCTCCCGAAAGCGAAGAAGAGCATGGCCCCCGTCAGCCCCGAGCTGATCTCTCCCCGTTCCGCCCGTGTCGCCGCCGCACGGCGGCTCGCCAAGCGGAATTTCCGGGGGAAGGACCGGCTGTTCCTCGCGGAGGGGCCGCAGGCCGTGCGGGAGGCGGCGGCGCACGAGGACGGCGGGCGGGCGACGCTCGTCGAGCTGTTCGCCACGGTCGAGGCCGCGGAGCGGTACGCCGACATCGTCGGTGAGGCCCGTGCCGTCGGCGCCCGGGTGCATCTCGCCTCCGAGGAGGTCGTCGCCGACATCTCGACCACGGTCACCCCGCAGGGCCTCGTCGGCGTCTGCCGGTTCGTGGACACCCCGTTCGAGGACATCCTCGCCGCCCGCCCCCGGCTGGTCGCCGTGCTCGCGCACGTGCGCGACCCCGGCAACGCGGGCACCGTGCTGCGCTGCGCCGACGCCGCGGGCGCCGAGGCCGTCGTCCTCACCGACGCCTCCGTGGACCTGTACAACCCCAAGGCCGTACGCGCCTCCGTCGGCTCCCTGTTCCACCTCCCGGTCGCCGTCGGCGTCCCCGTGGAGCAGGCCATCGAGCGGCTCAAGGCCGCCGGCGTGCGCATCCTCGCCGCCGACGGCGCGGGCGACCGCGACCTGGACGAGGAACTGGACAAGGGCACCATGGGCGGCCCCACCGCCTGGGTGTTCGGCAACGAGGCCTGGGGGCTGCCGGAGGAGACCCGCGCCCTCGCCGACGCCGTGGTGCGCGTGCCCATCCACGGCAAGGCCGAGAGCCTGAACCTCGCCACGGCCGCCGCCGTGTGCCTGTACGCCTCCGCCCGGGCGCAGCGCGCCCGCGGAGGGTGCCGTTCCGTCACCCAGAGCTAGTAGGGTGGCCAGCTCGGGGCCCTGCGCCGTATGAGAGGTGGGGTACGGGGATGAGTGTGGCCGGCACGAGCACCGGGCCGGAGGGACGGGACGCGCGCGGCGCCGCCGCGTCCGGGTGCACCGCGGACGACTGCCGCGGACTCCATCCCGACCAGCTCCCCGACGGACTGGTGGTCGCCGACGAGCGGGGACGCGTCGTCGGGTTCAACGCGGCAGCGGAGCGCATCACCGCCCTGCCCGCCGCCGAGGCCCTCGGTCAGCCGCTGGAGAAGGCGCTGCCGTTAGAGGACCTGGAGGGGCGCCGCTGGTGGCAGCTCACCGACCCCTACGGGGGCCTCTCCACAAGGACCCGGCAGCCGGAGCGCAACCTGCTGCTGCCCGGCGGCCGCGAGGTGCTCGTCACCGCCCGGTACGTCCGCGCCGCGCCCCTCGGCCCCGTGCGGCGCCTGGTCGTCGGCCTGAGGGACACCGAGGCCCGCCGCCGCACCGAGCGCAGCCACGCCGAGCTGATCGCCACCGTCGCCCATGAACTGCGCTCCCCGCTGACCTCCGTCAAAGGGTTCACGGCCACCCTGCTCGCCAAATGGGAACGCTTCACCGACGACCAGAAGCGGCTGATGCTGGAGACCGTCGACGCCGACGCCGACCGGGTCACCCGGCTCATCGCCGAGCTGCTGGACATCTCCCGGATCGACTCGGGGCGCCTGGAGGTGCGCAGGCAGCCCGTCGACATAGGGGCCGCCGTCTCCCGCCACATCCAGGCGTACGTCGCCGCGGGCCAGAGCGCCGGACGCTTCCTGCTGCGCATCGAGCAGCCGCTGCCCGACCTGTGGGCCGACCCCGACAAGATCGACCAGGTGCTCAGCAACCTGCTGGAAAATGCCGTGCGGCACGGCGACGGAACCGTCACCATTGACATCACACCCACGGTGTCCCCCCGCGAGGGCGAGGAGGCCGGCACGTCGGTCACGGTGAGCGACGAGGGGCCCGGCATCCCGGAGGAGTCCATGAACCGCGTCTTCACCCGCTTCTGGCGGGGCAGCAAGCGCGGTGGCACCGGACTCGGGCTGTACATCGTCAAGGGAATCGTCGAGGCCCACGGCGGCACCATCACGGTCGGCCGCGCCCGCGGCGGCGGCGCCGAGTTCCGATTTACGTTGCCCGTGTGCGCCCCGGCGTATCTCGCCTAGCGGCCCACGGGCTCTTCGTCACGCTCCACCCCGTTAGACTCGGCCTTTGGCACCTTTGTGTCCTTGACGCGGCCCTCGCGAGTCGGTGACGGGCACCATCCGCCTGGGGGCACCTCCCAGCATGAGCTGGGGGACAATCGGAAGTACGGGAAGAGATGTCGGCACCCAATAAGTCGTACGACCCTGTCGAGGTCGAGGCGTTGAAACCGGAAGAGATCGAGCGCATGCGGGACAAGGCGCTCGCCGCCTTCGCCGCCGCGGACTCCCTCGACGCGCTCCACGAGGCCAAGGTCGCCCACACCGGCCCTGCGTCCCCGCTGTCCCTCGCCAACCGCGAGATCGGCGCCCTGCCCCCGCACGCCAAGGCCGAGGCCGGCAAGCGCGTCGGCATGGCCCGCGGCGCCGTCACCAAGGCGCTCGCCGCCCGCCAGACCGAGCTGGAGGCCGAGCGCGACGCCCGGGTGCTGGTCGAGGAGGACGTCGACGTCTCGCTGCCGTACGACCGCGTCCCCGCCGGTGCCCGCCACCCGCTGACCACGCTGTCGGAGCGCATCGAGGACATCTTCGTGGCCATGGGCTACGAGGTCGCCGAGGGCCCCCAGGCCGAGGCCGAGTGGTTCAACTTCGACGCCCTGAACATCGGCCCGGACCACCCGGCCCGCGGCGAGGCCGACACCTTCTTCGTGCAGGGCCCGGACGGCGGCGCCGAGTCGGGTGTGGTCATGCGCACCCACACCTCGCCCGTGCAGATCCGCTCGCTGCTCGGCCGTGAGCTGCCGGTCTACGTGATCTGCCCCGGCCGCGTCTACCGCACCGACGAGCTGGACGCCACGCACACGCCCGTCTTCCACCAGGTCGAACTGCTCGCCGTGGACGAGGGCCTGACCATGGCCGACCTCAAGGGCACCCTGGACCACATGGTCCAGTCGCTGTTCGGCGAGGGCATGAAGACCCGGCTGCGGCCGAACTTCTTCCCCTTCACCGAGCCGAGCGCCGAGATGGACATGCTCTGCTACGTGTGCAAGGGCGACTCCGTCGGCAACCCCGACCGCCCGTGCCGCACCTGCTCCAGCGAGGGCTGGATCGAGCTGGGCGGCTGCGGCATGGTCAACCCGCGGGTGCTCACCGCCTGCGGCGTCGACCCGGAGAAGTACAGCGGCTTCGCCTTCGGGTTCGGCATCGAGCGGATGCTGATGTTCCGCCACAACGTCGAAGACATGCGAGACATGGTCGAGGGTGACGTCCGGTTCACCCGGCCCTTCGGGATGGAGATCTGATGCGGGTCCCGCTTTCTTGGCTGCGGGAGTACGTCGACCTGCCGGCCACCGAGACCGGCCGTGACGTCCAGGCCAAGCTCATTTCGGCCGGTCTGGAGGTCGAGACCGTCGAACAGCTCGGCGCCGACCTCAAGGGCCCCCTGGTCGTCGGCCAGGTGCTGACCATCGAGGAGCTGGAGGGCTTCAAGAAGCCGATCCGCTTCTGCACGGTCGACGTCGGCCAGGCCAACGGCACCGGCGAGCCCCAGGAGATCGTCTGCGGCGCCCGCAACTTCGCGGTCGGCGACAAGGTCGTCGTGGTGCTCCCCGGCGCCACCCTGCCCGGTGGGTTCTCCATCGCCGCCCGCAAGACCTACGGCAAGGTCTCGCACGGCATGATCTGCTCCAGCGACGAGCTGGGCATGGGCGAGGACAACACCCACGGCATCATCGTGCTGCCGCCGGAGACCGAGGTCGGCAAGGACGCCATCGAGCTCCTGGAGCTGGTGGACGAGGTCCTGGACATCGCCGTCACCGCCAACCGCGGCGACTGCCTGTCCATCCGCGGCGTCGCCCGCGAGACCGCCATCGCCTACGGCCTGCCGCTGCGCGACCCCGCCCTGATCGACGTGCCGGCGCCGAACGCGTACGGCTACCCGGTCCGGGTCTCCGACCCGTTCGGCTGCGACCGCTTCACCGCGCGCACCGTCACCGGTCTGCGCCCCGAGGCCCGCTCCCCGCTCTGGCTCCAGCGGCGGATCCAGAAGGTCGGCATGCGCCCGATCTCGCTCGCCGTCGACGTCACGAACTACGTGATGATGGAGCTGGGCCAGCCGCTGCACGCCTACGACCGGGGGCTGGTCCAGGGCACGATCGGGGTGCGCCGCGCCGAGGAGGGCGAGAAGCTCGTCACCCTCGACGGCGTCGAGCGCAAGCTGCACGCCGAGGACCTGGTCATCACGGACGACCGGGGCCCGATCGGCCTGGCCGGCGTGATGGGCGGTGCCAACACCGAGATCGCCGACCACGGCGAGGACGCGGAGAACGCGACCACCGACGTGGTGATCGAGGCGGCCCACTTCGACGCGGTCTCCATCGCGCGCACGGCCCGCCGCCACAAGCTGATGTCCGAGGCCTCCCGCCGCTTCGAGCGCGGGGTGGACCCGGCGGCCGCGGCCGCCGCCGCGCAGCGCACCGTGGACCTGCTGGTGCTGCTCGCGGGCGGCACCGCCGAGGCGGGCGTCACCGAGGTCATCGCGCCCTCCGCGCCGCGCACCATCACCGTCCCGGCGGACCACCCGGACAAGGTCGCGGGCGTCGGCTACGGCCGTGAGACCGTCGTGCGCCGCCTCCAGGAGGTCGGCTGCGACGTCTACGGGCAGGACGAGCTGATCGTGACCGTGCCGTCCTGGCGGCCCGACCTCACCGACCCGAACGACCTGGCCGAAGAGGTCATCCGCCTGGAGGGCTACGAGAACCTGCCCTCCACGCTGCCCAAGCCCCCGGCGGGCCGCGGCCTGACCGGCCGCCAGCGGCTGCACCGCCGCATCGGCCGCGCGCTGGCCGGCGCCGGCTACGTCGAGGCGCTGAACTACCCGTTCGTCGGCGAGCAGGTCTTCGACCAGCTCGGCCTGGACGCCGGTGACCCGGCACGCCGGGTGGTGAAGCTGGTCAACCCGCTCAGCGACGAGGAGCCCGCGCTCCGTACCACGCTGCTGCCGGGCCTGCTGGGTGCGCTGCGCCGCAACAACGGCCGCGGCGGGCACGACCTGGCCCTGTTCGAGACCGGGCTGGTCTTCCACCCGCGCGAGCAGCGGCGTCCCGCCACGCATCTGCCGGTCGACCGCCGGCCCACCGACGAGGAGATCGCGGAGCTGAACGCCGCGCTGCCCGAGCAGCCGCGGCACGCCGCCGTCGTCCTCACGGGCGCCCGCGAGCAGGCCGGCTGGTGGGGCAAGGGCCGCCCGGCCGACTGGGCCGACGCGGTCGAGGCCGCGCGTACCGTGGCCCGCGAGGCCGGCGCCGACCTCGTCGTCCGCAAGGGCCAGTACGGCCCCTGGCACCCGGGCCGCTGCGCCGAGCTGGTCGTCGTGGCCGACGGCGGCGAGCGGGTCGTGGGCCACGCGGGCGAGCTGCACCCGCGCGTCGTGAAGGCGCTGGGCCTGCCGGAGCGCACCTGCGCGATGGAGCTGGACCTGGACGCCCTGGAGGAGGCCGGCGACGGCATCCCGATGGCGCCGAGCATCTCGTCCTTCCCGGTCGCCACGCAGGACGTCGCCCTCGTGGTCGACAAGCCGGTGCCGGCGGCCGAGGTCGAGGCCGCGCTGCGCGCCGGTGCCGGTGAACTCCTGGAGTCCATCCGGCTGTTCGACGTCTACGAGAACGCCGAGCAGCTGGGCGAGGGCCGCAAGTCGCTCGCCTACGCGCTGCGCTTCCGCGCCCCCGACCGGACGCTGACGGTGGACGAGGCGTCGGCGGCCCGGGACGCGGCCGTCGCCCTGGCGGGCGAGCGCACCGGAGCCGTACTGCGCGGCTGACCGCCGTATCACGAGGGCGCGCCCGGCCACGGACCTCCGTGGCCGGGCGCGCCTTCGCCTGGCACGCGGTGCGTCCGACCTCCCGTCACCTGCCGCATAAATGCACTCCCACCTGCGCTTTCTCACTCGTTCGAGTGGTCATCGGAGGTGATCCAGTCCTCCCGGCCCATGCCGTCGACAGAATCGGACCGGCCTTTCGGGGTCGGTCTGTCTGCTCTGTCAGGGACTCTCCATGGGGGACAGAGGCATGATCCGCATCAAGGCACGGGCACCCACCGTGCGAGCAGCGTCGCTTCCCATGCTCTGGGGAGCCCTGGCGGTCGCCTACAAGTTCGGCTGCCCGCTCTCCACGCAGGAGGGGCTCGGCGCCCGCATCGCCGGCAGTGTGGTGTTCTTCGCCGTGGGCACCGGGCTGATGGTCCATGTACGGCGCGCCCTGCTGCGGGAGCTGCGGCTCGCCCGGCGGGCGGCACGGGCCGCGCAGAGCGTCGTCCTGCGCCCGCTGCCACCGCGCCTCGACGGGCTCGGCGTCGCCGCCGCCCAGTTGTCCGCGGACCGGGGCGCGAGCGTCGGCGGCGACCTGTACGAGGCCGTGGCCACCGAGTACGGGGTGCGGGTGGTGATGGGGGACGTACGGGGGCACGGGCTGGCCGCCCTCGGGACCGTCGCCGCCCTCCTCGGCGGCTTCCGCGAGGCCGCCCATGACGAGGCCCGACTGGACGACGTGCTGCGCAGACTGGAGCGGACGCTCGCCCGGCACCTGAGGGAACGGGCCCGCGCGGAACACCCCTCGACCGGCGGCACCGCGGACCACGACAACCCCGTCGCCGAGGAGTTCGTCACCGTGCTGCTCCTGGAGATCGGCCGGGACGGCGCGCTGAGCGCCCTCAACTGCGGCCATCCCTGGCCCTACCGGCTCACCGGCACCGCCGTCGAGCCCCTCGCCCGCGTCGAACCGCTGCCCCCGCTGGGCCCGTTCCCGCTCCCGGCGGACCTCGCCCCGCGCCGCTGCGCGCCGTTGCGGCCCGCCGAGTCGCTGGTCCTGTTCACCGACGGCGCGCAGGACGCGCGGGACGCCCGGGGCCGGTTCTTCGCCCTGCCCGACGCGCTGCGCGCCGTCGTACGCGACCGACCCGCCTCGCCGCAGGGGGTGTTGCGCGACCTCTTCACCGCCCTGTTGCGGCACACGGGCGGCACCCCCGCCGACGACGTGGCCCTCCTGGTGCTGCGCGACGAGCGGGAGCCCACGCCGACGGCGCGGGAGGCCGCCGCCCGGCGGGCCACCACCACGCACGGCTGATGGTTCCCGCCGCACCACCGCCGGCAGCCCGGCGCTCGGCGGTTTACCCCATGCGGCCCGGGTCACCACGAGCGCGCCGAGCGAGGGCAGCGGCCGGCGCGCGTGTCCCAGCGAGACCAGAGGGAACCCGCCGATGGTCGCGTGGTGGGGTGTGCGATGGGCATACGCGGGCCCGGCGCGCACACGGTGTGCGAAACGGACGTGCCCGGCGCCGAGTCCGGCGCCGGGCACGTCCGTTGGTGGCCGAGGGTGATCAGCCGTGGGCGAAGAAGACGATCAGCCGTAGGTGTAGAACCCCGACCCGGTCTTGCGACCGAGCCGGCCCGCCTCGACCATGCGCTGGAGCAGCGGGGGAGCGGCGTACGGACTACGACGACGCTCCGTCGGCGAGCGCGGTTCGCGCCAGCCCGCGCAGCCAGGCGTGGGCGTGGTCGGTGTCGTAGCGCTGATGCCATGACAGGTATATCTGTGCCGACGGCAGTTCGAGCGGGAGGGGGAGCATGACCAGGCCGAGGTCGGCGACCGCTGAGCGCGTGGTGGCTTCGGGGACGCTGATCAGGAGATCGGAGCTGCGCGCGAACTCCAGCGCGGCCAGTTCCGTGGGCGCGGTCGCCACTACGCGGCGGGTGAGGCCGAGCTGCGCGAGGGCGTCGTCGAGGGCATTGCTGAGGTTCCCGCGTCGGGAGACGGTGACGTGGTCGGCGGCGGCGTACTGCTGGGCGGTGACGGTCCTGACGCGGGTGAGGGGGTGCCCCTGCCTCACGACGATGACGAGACGGGACTCGCCCATGTTCTCGGCACGGATGTCCGGTGCGCTCGGGCGGTTGGCGTTGGCCTCCAGGTCCACCTCGCCGCGCCGCAACTCGGGGGTGTCGATGTTCGATTCCGCGACGAAGCGCAATCGCACGCCCGGCGCCTCTTCACGCACGGCCGAGAGCAGTGCGGGGCCGCTCAAGGCGACCAGGGAATCATGCCAGCGGAGTGTGAAGGTGCGCTCCAGCGTTGCCAGATCGAGTTCACGGCTCGGTGCCAGCACCCCCTGGACCTGGTGCAGCAGCTCGTGTACCTGTTCCCGGACGTCGATCGCATACGGCGTCGGGGTCATCGTGCGGCCGGTGCGCACCAGGATCTGATCCCCGGTTGTGCGCCGGATTCGGGCCAGGCTCCGACTCATCGCGGGGGCGGTGACATGCATACGTGCGGCCGCCCCGGCCACACTTCCCTCCTCCAGTAGCGCGTCGAGCGCGGCCAGTAGGTTCAAATCCAATTGCATGTGAGTAATCCTAGTCGTGCTTCACGTGCATTTGAAGTTAATCAAGGGGCTCTATACCTTCGATGCCAGAGCGCTGAACAGAACGCGCAGTTCGGCCTGATGGGCCCCAACACCTACTACTCACAAGGGAGTTCCTCATGTCCGAAATACCTCGGACCACTGACGTCGCCGCCTCCGACGCCGACCTGCTCGGCCAGACCGCGATCGCCGTACGCGCGGCCGGTTCGGCACTGCGCGAGCGCTTCGGCGAAGTGGTCCGCTACCGGAGCCGCGAAGAGCTGATGAGTGCGCTCGCCGCCAACGACGACACCGTCCTCGACATCCTGCGCCCCCGCCTCACCCGCCTGCGCCCGGACGCCGGCTGGGTGGAAAACGAACTGGACGGTGGCGCGCTGCCGCCCGGCGAATGGTGGGTCGTGGACCCGGCCGAAGGCAACGTCAACCACCTGCACGCCCTGCCGGAGTGGGCGGTGACCGCCACCCTGGTGCGTGAGAACCAGCCCGTGCTCACCGCGGTTTACCTGCCGCTGACCGACGAGACCTACACCGCGCTCACCGGCGCGGGCGCCCACCTCGACGGCCGGCCGCTGCACGTTTCCCAGACCGAGGACCTCGGCCTGAGCATCGTGGCCACCAGCCAGGCGCGTCCGGACGAGGACGAAAAGGTCGTGCGGCGCGTCGGCTCCTCGATCACCGCGATGCTCTACGACGCGCTCGTCGTCCGCACCGCCGTGCCCGCGACCCTGCACCTGCTGAACGTGGCCGCCGGCCGGATCGACGCCTTCTGGCAGTTCGCCGGCGCCCGCGCGGATCTGCTGCCCGGGGCACTGCTCGTCACCGAGGCGGGCGGACGGATCTCCGACGCCGAGGGCCGCCCCTGGACCCCGCAGAGCGAGACCTTCCTGGCCGCCGCGCCAGGCGTCCACGCCGATGCCGTCGCGACCCTCTCCCGCTGACCGCGCACCACACCCGCACCCACGCAAGGAGCACATCACCATGACCACGATCGCAGTACTCGGAAACGGCCGCGTCGGCGGCAACCTGGCCACAGCCCTCACCCGGGCAGGGCATGAGGTGACCGTGGCGGACCGTGCGCCCGGCGCAGCCGCCGACGCCGCCCGGACAGCCCGGATCGTCATCAACGCCACTCCGGGAGCCGGCTCGCTGGACCGGCTCGTCGCCCTGCGCGAGGAACTGCGCGACAAGATCCTCGTTGACGTCTCCAACGCCACTGTCGACGGACCGGACGGACTGCCTGCCCACCTGGTCTACCCCGGCTCAAGCCTCGCCGAGCAACTTCAGGAAGCACTCCCCGAAACCCGCGTCGTCAAGACCCTCAACACCATGCTCTTCCCGGTGATGACCGCGCCGACCACGCTTACCCAGACACCGACCGCCTTCCTCTCCGGCGACGACCCGCAGGCCAAGCAGACCGTCCACGAACTGCTCACCGACCTCGGCTGGCAAAAGGCGTGGATCACCGATCTCGGCGGCATCCAGACCGCCCGCGCCACGGAGGCCGCAATACTGTTCGTACCGCAGGTGATCCGTTCCACCGGATTGGCGCCCTTCGCGATCTCGATCGCCCGCTGATCCGCACACAGCGCACCGCCCTCGGCGGGCGGTTTCCAGGACAACAGCGCAGCCAGGCCGGCGATTCAGCGCCGGACGGCGACCCGAGGCCCCACTCACCCGGGGCCGTCGGCCTCGCACCGAGGAATCGGCCCATCTCAAATTTCCAGATGGGGAACGCGGATGGGCGCACCGACAGCCGAACGGATCGGGACCTGACGGCATCTCGCCTTGCTGGAGGCGTCGGTACTCGGCCAGCACGAGGTCCTTGTGGATGCGCGGGCCGCCATGACGGTGTGGCTCTTTCCGACGGCAATGCCGCCGGCCGGCAACCGCGGCGGTCTCAAGGCCGATGCATCCGCACGGGTCGACATCGGTCACCCTTCCGTGCCCCTGCGATCACATGCCGACGCCAAGGGGGTGTGGGCGAGCACGCCGTCGAGACAGCCGGCGTCGTGCAGGATACGGCCGGGTCCGCCGGATGTGGGCTCGCATCGCCGACTCGGCAGCATCCGGGTCCCCGGTCCGCACGGCCTCGAGCACGTCGGTGAGCTCTTCGCAGCCGCGGCGCCGGTGTTCCGGCCCCTCGGCGACGACGCTCAGCGCGATCTGCATCTGACGGTGCGGCCCATGCGGAGGCAAGCTCGTCGGCCGACAGTGCGGGGATCTTGTCGGGCGACCCCGCTGATACGGTCAGCCGCGGCTCGAATATCCGGGGCTGGCGATCACGGCTCGCCCTCACCGATGGCATCCAGCGCGGCCCGCGTACGGCAGATATGGGTGCGCATGGCGGCCTCGGCGGCCGGTGAGCGTCGGATCCACGCCCACCGCCCACGCGACCGAAGACCTCACCAATGGCTGGACTTACCGATAGCCCGTCCGGGCGGGGCACAGGCCAAGTTCCTCGTGGAAGTCAACGCTGCGGAGGCGGAGCGGAAGTGATGCCGTAGACACCGCAACGGTAGAAGGGGCGCAGTGACTGTGACTCCCGGTCGTATGCGTGTGGTCGGCACTGCGCTCCTTCCGCAGTTGGCACAGCCCGGAACGCCGGCACGGGCACCACAAGACCCCCGGCGATCCACGATCGCCGGGGGAGTACGCCGGCAGCCGGCTGTCCACGCGCTGATTCTTTCGACCTGGTCATGGCCGGCCTCGGCGTCTGCCGGATCGACGACGCCTACTTCGCCTGCTCTGCCGAAGAGCAGCGGCTGGCGGCGAAGAACGCCGCCCGATGACAGCAGACCTCGACAGGCGCAGCCCCGTCGCGCTGCCGCCCCGGCGCGGGGTCACCCGCCAAGATCGCCGCTCGCAGTGTGCGATGGACGGCATCGGTCAATCGGTCCGGCCGGTCGGCCATCTCTGTCAGCGGCATCGCGACCTCGTCCTCCGGTGCCTCGGGACATTCAGCAGCTACCGATTACCGGTAATCAGTCACCAGTCGAGGGGTGACGATCGGCGATGGGGTATCCGGGCCCAGGCGGGGATCCGAGATCATCCAGGCGCCGAGCCTCGGGGTCGATTGGTCCTGACTATTCAGGTGTCGTTCTATGGAACACCCGCTACCTGGATGCCGCCGTCGTCCAGCTCCGCGCCGAGGGCCACGACATCAAGGACGAGGACGCGGCCTGCGTCTCCCCGCTCAAGGACCGGCACATCAACTTCCTGGGCCGGTACCTGTTCGACATCAAGGCCAGCGGGCCCGGTCAGGGCCCGCTGGCCTTCCGGGACCCGGACCCTGTCGAGGACGACGGGGATTGACGGAGGCGCACCCGGCCCGCTGGGTCACTGACGTTTTCTCAACGTTGATCATTTCCAAATTCCGTTGAGGACGAGAGCTGCGCGGGCGATGTCGCCGATCCTGCTGGGCTGATGGTGACGTACTGCAGGGAGCGCCAGCGCTGCTTGAGCTCGGCGACGGCGCGTTCTCCGAGTGCACGGATGCCTCTGATCAGGCTGTTCTTGGTTTGCGTGTCCGCGTGCAAGGCCCGCTCGGACCGGCCTTTCGGTCGTCGGACGGGAATGAGGATGCCGATTCCGGCGCCGATGTGGCCCTTGTCGGCCAGGGTGGGCAAGCCGTGGCTGCGGCTTTGTACAGGGCGGGTAGGGCGTGGATGCGGGCGGCGGTGATGTCGGGGGTGGAGCCGGGTTCGGCGTCGACCCACAGCGGAGTGCCGTCCGGGGCTGATAGGAACTGGACCTTGCCGCCGAATTTCTTGTGTTTCTGGCTGAACCACAGGTCGTTGCCGTTGTCGCGGACGCCGGCGAGGCGGTCGGATTCGATCAGGGTGCTGTCGAGGATCACGTGGGTCATGCCGTCGCGTCGGCAACGGTCCAGGACCTCGCGCAGGTCGGGGGCCTGGTCGGCAAAGACGTCGATGCCTTCGTGCAGGTTGCGGTAGCCGGTGGCCTGCGAGACGCCGGCATCGCGGGCCAGGCAGTGCACGCAGCCGCGCTCGCGGAACCAGCGAAGTACCAGGACCGCGTGCCGGAACGGCCCGAGCGCACGCAAGCGTCTCGGGGTGCCTCTCCGCCGTCGGTGGGCGGCCAGCAGACGGGCGAGGTACTCCACCACATGGCGCGGGACGTCGAGCGTGGCAACATGGGTGACCAACGTGAAGCCTCTGGTAGCTACGGACATGATCTTGTGTTGAGACCTGTCCTACCAGGGGCTTCACGGCTGCCCATGGCCGGGGCGTCGTGCGGCGAGGCCGGCTCAGAGCGCGATGAGACCTGCCATTGTCGGTTTGAACCCGCAGGCGTCGAAGTAGAACGACCGTAGGTCGTCCTCGAAGTCGACGTGAAGCCATTCGCATCCGGCTTCGCGGGCTTGCCGGGCGGCCTCGATGATGAGTTCGGCTCCGATCCCGGACCGGCGACGGCCCCCCGCGACCACAGTGTCGAGGATGAATGCGTGAACGCCGCCATCCCACACGACGTTGTCGAAGCCGCCCCGCCACTCATAGGTGATCGTCATGGCGCGAGCGTAGACCGCCACCCTTGCCCGATCCTCCTCCGCAGTCAGCATCGGAGGTGATCACCGCTGAGAAAACCTCACTGGTTACAGCGCCCTCTCATGGTCATGCCTGCGTGGGCAGGGTGAGAATTTCGGCTCCGTTGTCGGTGATGGCGATGGTGTGCTCGCTGTGCGCGGCGCGGCAGCCTGTCGCGCTGCGCAGCGTCCAACCGTCGGCGTCGGTGACGAGTGTGGCGGTGTCGGCCATGACCCAGGGCTCCAGGGCGAGCAGCAGTCCGGGGCGCAGCTTGTATCCGCGGCCGGGACGTCCGGTGTTCGCGACGTGTGGGTCCTGGTGCATGGTCGAGCCGATGCCGTGCCCTCCGAACTCGGTGTTGATCGGGTAGCCCGCCTTGCCGAGGACCGTGCCGATGGCGTGGGAGAGGTCGCCGATGCGCGCCCCAGGCTTGGCGGCGGCGATGCCGGCGGCGAGTGCACGCTCGGTCGTCTCGATCATCGCGACGCTCTCCGCTGGCCTGGCCTTGCCCACGAGAAAGCTGATCGCGGCGTCCGCTGCCACCCCGCCCCTGGCTACGGCGAGGTCGAGAGTCAGGAGATCCCCGTCTGCCAGCGTGTAGTTGTGAGGCCGCCCGTGGAGCACTCCGTCGTTGACGGCCGTGCAGATGTAGTGCCCGAACGGGCCGCGCCCGAAGGAAGGCGCGTAGTCGACGTAGCAGGACTGCGCTCCCTCCTCGGTGATCATCTCCTTGGCCCACTGGTCGATGTCCAGCAGGTTCGTTCCGACCGTGCTGCGCTGCTTCAGCGTGTGCAGGATGTTTCCGACCAGGGCGCCGGTGTCTCTCGCCCGCCCAAGCCGCGCGGAGTTCAGGATCTCAATCATGGGGGACCTCTCACGTGTGTCCAATAACTATCCCGGTCTAACTGTACCGGTATTAGAATGCGGTCATGGTCAGGTTGCCGCTCACCCCCGCCGAGGTAGAGCGCGGACAGCGCCTTGGCGCCCTGCTCCGCCGAGCCCGGGGCTGCCGCTCGATGCTGGACGTGGCGCTCGCTTCGCGCATCTCGCCGGAAACCTTGCGGAAGATCGAATCTGGCCGTGTGGCCACCCCCGCCTTCCCGACCATCGCAGCGATCGCCGACACCCTCGGCCTGTCTCTTGACGCCGTCTGGGCCGAGATTAGCCAGGCGGAGCGAACCGTCGAGGATCAGTCGGAACTGCCCGTCACACGGCATCCATCGCTGGCTTCTTGACACCCACTCCACATCAAGTACGCATGAGCCAGTGAGCTTGTCCGTGGCCTCGTCAAGATCACCGGCGCACAGCTACGGCGAACGGCGACGTGCACGAGGCTGGTCGGCGCGATCGCCGCCGTGGCCCCGGCGCCGAGGCCCTCGAAGCGACGCGTCTGGCCGAGGAGCTCATTGTCGAGAAGGTGTTTGAGGGGGGGGCTGGTCGGTACTCTCGGCACATCCGAAGTCTCGGCCGCGATCGGCGAAATCCTTCCCCGGTTGATCTTCGGCCTACCAGAGGAGGCCCGCTCGGTCCAAAGGGGCATCTTCATCGACTGAGCTTGTTCCGCTTTGACGGACACCATCGGTGTGGTGGTCAGGCGGCGAGTGCGGTCTCGATTCGGCGGGACTGCGATAGCCGAGGCTGCTGTGCAGACGGTGCAACTTGTACCAGCCCTCGATGGCGATTGCACCAGCAGCGTGTTCACCCAGTGGCTGCAGCGATTCCGCTTCCAGGCGGTCGTGCACTTCCCGGTGCCGCCGAAGAGTCGACGAGCAGACGACGGCGCGCGCCCGGTGGGGCAGTGAGATCGTCCCCGCCGCGAGAGGTCGACTTTCTGCGAGCTGGAAGCGCCGCTGGACAACACTGACCGCGAGGACGGGCGCGTCTTCCCCGAGCCGACCGGTCAGACCACGCGAGCTGCGGCGACACCGATTCCCGTACGAATATAGTTGCGGGTCATGGAGCTGCGCACGCTGCGCTATTTCGTGGCCGTCGCCGAGGAACGCCACTTCGGGCGGGCCGCTGCGCGGCTGCACATGAGCCAGCCGCCGCTGAGCCGCGCGATCAAGCGGCTGGAGGGGGATCTCGGCGTCATACTCCTGCACCGCAGCGCCACCGGCGTGGCGCTCACCCCGGTCGGCGCGACCCTGCTGGAGGAGGCCCGCACCCTGCTGCTCCAGGCCGACCAGATGCGCATGCGCGTGGCTGCCGTGGCCGGCTCCGCGGCCATCACCATCGGCATGCTGGCCGACACCGCCGACCCGGGCGCGACGCGGCTGGCCGCGGCGTATCGCCGAA
This sequence comes from Streptomyces sp. NPDC001056, assembly GCF_053598955.1. Lineage (NCBI taxonomy): Bacteria > Bacillati > Actinomycetota > Actinomycetes > Kitasatosporales > Streptomycetaceae > Streptomyces > Streptomyces sp. NPDC001056. Next base: position 70,587 of record NZ_JBSFLI010000008.1, read on the forward strand.
AGCACCCGGACGTCGAGGTCCGCATCCGCGAGAGCGACCTGAGCGATCCGACCTGCGGGCTACGCGCCGGGCTGGTCGACGTCGCCCTGACGTGCGGGCCGTTCGACGAGACGGGACTTGCCGTACATGAATTGCGGGCGGATCCGGTAGGAGCGCTGCTGCGCGCCGACGACCCGCTGACCCACCGCGAAAGCCTGGAACTGGCCGACCTGGCCGACCGGCGCTGGTTCCGGTTCCCGGAGGGCACCGACCCGGCCTGGCAGTCGTACTGGAACGGCGGCGAGCCCCGCGAGGGTCCGGTGGTGCGGGCCGTCCAGGAATGCATACAGGCGGTGCTCTGGAACGGCACCGTCGGAATGACATTGATCGGGCACGGCCAGCCCGAGGAGTTGGCCGTGATACCGCTGATCGACATGCCGCCGAACCGCGTGGTGGCCGCATGGAACAAGGAGGACACCAACCCGCTGATCCGGTCGTTCGTCCAGATCGCAACGGCCGCGATCCGTGCCGGCGCGGCCCGGTCATCTGCGGCCCCCGGAGAACGGCAGCAGCGGGGCGAGGACGAAGACGGCCGCCATCACGCCGATGACCACGAGGTTCGCGACCGAGATCTGGATCACGCCTCAGTGCACGTAGTGCCCGGTCCCGTTCAGGTCGACCGGCGCGGCGAGCGCGTGGCCCGTCGGCATTCCCATGACCGCCGTCGTCCGACCTCCCGTTCTTCGCGGTGCCGCCGACGGCAAGCCAAGCGCCTCGTAGACCAGCGGGCACCCGGGCCGGACCGGCGGTGGGCCGAAAGGGGCAACGGGGAGCACGGTCACGGGGGCGCCGGCCGCCGTACCGGACGGTCAGCGCGTACCTCAGGTGACCAGGCCGTGGCGGTAGGCGTAGACGACGGCCTGGACGCGGTCGCGGAGGCTGAGTTTGCTGAGGATGCGTGACACGAACGTCTTGACGGTCTCCTGGCTGATCACGAGGGCCGCGGCGATCTCGCCGTTGGACAGACCGGCCGCGATCAGACGCAGGACCTCCAGCTCGCGGGGGGTCAGCGGGATGTCCTGCGGAGCCCCGCCCGCGGCGGGCCGGATCCGGGCCGCGTACCTGCCCACGAGCTGGCGCGTCACCTCGGGATCCAGCAGCGCCGCGCCCGAGGCCACCGTCCGGATGCCGTGCAGCAGCCGGTCCGGCGGCGCGTCCTTGAGCAGGAACCCGCTCGCCCCGGCGCGCAGCGCCTCGTAGACGTACTCGTCCAGGTTGAACGTGGTCACCACGAGCACCTTCACGGGATGTGTCACCCCGGCGCCGGCCAGCAGGCGGGTGGCCTCCAGGCCGTCGAGCACCGGCATGCGGATGTCCATCACCACGACGTCCGGGCGCAGTCTGCCGGCGAGGTCGACCGCGGCCCGCCCGTCCCCGCACTCGCCCACGACCTCCAGGTCGGGCTGGGCGTCGATGATCGTCACCAGCCCGGTGCGGATCAGCATCTGGTCGTCGCAGACCAGCACCCGGATCGGTACGGTCACGTCGTGCTCCTCGCCGGTATCCGCGCCTGTACGACGAAGCCGCCGCCCGGACTCCGGTCCGCGCTGAAGTCGCCGCCCAGGATGCCGACCCTCTCGCGCAGGCCCGCCAGGCCCCGCCCGCTGCCGCCCGGGGAGGCGGTCCCCGAGCCGGAGCCGTCCGTGCTGACCTCCACGGTGATCTCCCGTTCCCCGTGGCACACCTGGACCGAGGTCCGGCTGCCGTGGGCGTACTTGAGGGCGTTCGTCAGGGACTCCTGCACCACCCGGTAGGCCACCAGGTCGGCGCTGCCGGTCGACTCGGCCGGTGTGCCCTCCTCGGTGAACTCCACCGGCTGGCCGGCCCGGCGTGCCTGGTCCACGAGGGTGAGCAGCCTGCCGACCGACGGCGTCCTGGGCTCGGCCGTGTCCGCCGCCGTCCCGGTGCCGTGGTCGGGGTTGAGCAGGTCGAGCAGGTGCCGCAGGTCGGTGATGGCCCGCCGCCCGGTGTCCGTGACGGCGGTCAGTGCCTGGTCGAGCCGTTCGGGCGCGGCGGTCAGATAGCGTGCCGCCTCCGTCTGTACGACCATCGCCGTCACGTGGTGGGTGACGACGTCGTGCAGCTCGCGGGCGATCCGGGTGCGCTCGGCGGTCCGGGTGTCCTCCGCGACGCGGCGCCTGCGGTCCGCCTCGGCGGCCCGGGTGGAGCGCAGCCACGCCCCGGCGCCCCACGCCAGGACCAGCGCCAGGTAGAAGGTCACGAACTCCTCCGGCGACTCGCCCGTGCCGAGCCGGGAGAGCGCCACCGCCAGCGGCACGTACGCCACGGACAGGACGACCATGCAGGTCCGGCGGTGCCGTTCCAGGTGCGACCCGGCGGAAAGCAGCGCGATGGGCAGCGCGGTCGTGGCGAACGTGTGGTAGCCGCGCAGCTCGTCGACGGCGAACCCGCACGTCACCAGGGCGAGGGTGACGGCCGGCCAGCGCCGGCGCCCGCCCAGCGGAAGGCATTGCAGGAGGATCGCCACGACGGCCAGTGCGTCGGTGGGCCGGGTCGGCACGCCACCGATCACGGTGCCGTTGGCGTGCAGCGCCGGCACGATCGAGCCGATGAGGAACAGCAGCACCAGCGGGAGGTCCCGTACCGTGACGTCCAATCGGCGCCACACCTGGCCAGCCTGCTCAGGGGTCATCACCGGCCGATTGTAGCCAGCGCGTCGACGCGCTCGGCGCGCCGCCGGGGTACCAGGTTGCCGCGCCGGCGGGCCAGCCGCAGGAAGACGATCGTCGCCAGCACGCCGAACAGCATCGAGTACAGACTGGCCTCCGGGCCGAACTCGCCGCCCGTGATCAGGGTCGCGCCCGACGTCGAGGCGTCCAGCAGCCCGTGCGTGGCGCCGTTGCCGGAGACCTCGGTGCCGAAGATGCCGGACTCCGCGAAGTTCCAGCCGAAGTGCAGGCCGATCGGCAGCCACAGGCTGCGGCCGGCGGCGTACGCGGCGGCGAGCATGCCGCCGGCCTCGATCGCGATGGCGACGGCGCCCAGCAGGGTGGCGTGTTTGTTGAACAGATGCATCGCGCCGAACAGCACACCGGACAGTGCCAACGCCGCGTACGTGCCCAGGCGCCGCTCCACCAGCCGGAAGAGCAGGCCGCGGAACATCAGCTCCTCCGTCACGGCGGCGGCGGCCATGAAGCCGACCAGTCCGATCGGACCCGTCAGCGAGCCGAAGCCGTGGACGTCGTAGTCCCCGAGGAGGGCGATGTTCGCGATGACGCCCCCGAACAGCGCGACGCCGATGCCCGTCCCCCTGTACAGCGACCCCCGCGCGCCCTCCCGGGCCAGCTCCGTGACCGGACGCCCCTCGGTGCGGCCCACGACCCACCGGTACACGAACACCGCCAGCACCGCCGTCAGGCCGCCCAGCAGGAGCGAGAGCCACGGGTTGTCCTGCACCGCGCTGACGCTCTGACCACCGACCGCGCTGACCGCCACCACAGCCAGTATCTGCCACACCAGTTTCATGACGACTCCTCTTCCGAACCCGCGACCGGAGCGCCGCGGCTGCTCAGAACGCTATGGATCCGCGCCCCGGGAATCGTCACCTCACGGTGGACACCTGCACGTAGCTCCCACGGGGGACAACTCCAGTGCCGCACAGCTCTCTTCGCGCCTCGACGGGCATCCGGGTCTGCGACCTTCGAGACGGAGGTGACGCCGCACGTGCAACTGTTCGGGGGCCAGCGGGATGTCGATGCCCTGACCCGACCGTCGTGCCTCCCTCGCCACGCACGCCTCCCGTGCTGTCGCCGCCCTCGGCGCCGCCGGCCTGATCGCGCCGGCCGCGGCTCCCGCGAACAAGGGCACCGCCACCGCCGGGAAGGCGTAGGTCACCCACGCCGTCACCGGGGCCCTGGATGCGCACGGCTCAAGCAGGCCCTGAAGGGCCGCTGGCAGGCTGCGGTGCTGTCCGAATGCCGGTGCCGGCACCGCGCCATCGGTGGCAGTGGGTGTGGATCAGGCGGAGGTAGGCGGCGCTGTCCGGTGTGCTGCGGCCCGGGTCGGAGGTGATCGCGTTCTTGCGGACCGCTGGGTGACAACCTCCGAGAGGTAGTCGATGCCGTTCGGAACGGGCAGGAAGTCCACCCGGGCACCGTCCGCGCCTTCGCTTCCCTCGCTCGAAGACCCCCCCTCGGCTCATGCCCCACCGCTCACGGAATCGCCCCTCTGGCCGACGAAGCTGACCAGGGGGGGGACGACCATCCAGCACGGAGGCGGTTCGCGGCCGCAGAGGGGCTGCAACCCTCGGCCCAGGAGACTGCGCCGTCGCGCCCGGTCGGCGAGAACGCTCCAAACCAAAGGCTCTGGAGAACAGACCATGGCCTCCCCGCGTCAGTCGCCTGGCGACCGCCAGCGACATCGCCAGATACGGAGCAGAGGGAACGCTGCCGCGCGGCGATAAGACGAAGTACCAGATGGGGGACCGAGGTCGTCGCCCTGCACGCACGGCGTCGCAACACCGAAGCCGACACCCTCGCCCTGCTTCGCAAGGAGATGGACGAAGGCCCCCTGCGTGACCTCGGAGCTCAGTCCCACCTCTCCGGTGTGTCGGTGCCGGACAGGCGGAGCACGTCGAACGCGACGAAGTGGTCCGGCCACTCCTGTGCGGCCTGAGCCGCGGTCGCGCCGCCTCAGCCGCGCCTGCAGTCGCTCGAAGGCGAGCCGACCGAAATCCCAGACGATCAGCTCGTCGTCGAAGGCCGACGCGTCAGGCGCGTCGTCGCGTCGACGACCTCCGGGAGCGCTGGCGCCATCTGGGTGCCGCTCCTGGAGCCCGGCTCGCCGTCCCGCTCGTGATGCAGGTCTTGCAGAGCGGCTGAGCCATGAGCCCATGCCTCGGCGGCCCCGCGTGCCGTCCGGCTTCGTGTCGTCAGCGAGTCTGCCGGTCGAGGGGCGGCTTGCGCCGGCCTGTCGGTACCGGTCGAAAAGCGTCATCCGCTATCCGAGCAGCAGCTTCTCGACCGCATCGGCCGCGGCACGGGCGCCGCCGGCGGCCTGGAGTACTTCGGCCATGTCGGCCAGGCTCTTCCTGATCCCCTCGTCCCGCTCCGCATCGAGCACGGCGTGACGAAGGGCCGGGGCGGTCTGGTCCGCCAGGGTGACTCCCAGGCCCAGCTCCTCCATCCGGCGCGCGGTGCCCCGCTGTTCCGGCATCTGGGGCACGGCGACCGTCGGCACCCGGCGGAGTACGGCCTCCATGGCGGAGTTCATGCCACCGTGGGTCACGAACCCGGTGGCGTGCTCGAGGACGTCGAGCTGAGGGAAAAACGGACGGATCTCGAAGTTGTCCGGCAGGGCGCCGAGTTCGGGCAGCTCGGCGCGGTCCCCGACCGCCATGGCGACATGACGGTCGGTGTCGCCGAACGCGTCGATGCAGAGGCGGAAGAACTCCGGGGTCTCGTTCATCAGCGTCCCGAGCGAGATGAACAGCAAGGGAGTGCCCGCCGGGGGCGGAGTCCAGCTCCCCGACTCTGTACGGTGGTAGGCGGACGGTCCGATGAAGACGTAGCGGTCGTCGAAGGTGTCGCCGGCGTACTGGAACGGCCTGGGCACGCACACCAGCGCGAGATCGCCGGGCACGCGTGTGAGGATGGTGCCCAGGGTGTCCGTGACCCCGAAGGCCGAGGCGTACTCGCGCACCCGGGCGTCTGCGGCCTGGAGCGACGCGGTGAGCCGCTCCGGGTCGGGGACGAACTCCTGGAGGGGTGTGTAGTGGTCGTTCGCCGCGAATGAGGGCCGTATCTGCACGGCGGGCACGCCGAGCAGGCAGGCGAGTACCGCTCCGGCCAAGGAATTGGCGTCGTAACAGATCACGTCGGGCCGGTCCGCAGCGAACCCCTCGCGCAGGACCGGCAGTTCACGCTCGGTGTATGCGAGGAGGAGGTCGGCGACCATCGCCACCACATCCGTCTCCGACCGGCGAAGGGCCTGCTCACCCGACCGGCCCCCGTGCCGGAACCGCGCGTTGGGCAGCAGGAGAGGGCGGGCCCCGGCCTCCCGCACCGTGTCGGCGAACGACTCACTGACGGCGTAGGTGACGCGGTGTCCCCTTCGGACCAGCTCGGCCACCATCGGCAGGGTCGGGTTGACGTGCCCGGTACCGTCCCGGCCGATGAAGGCGATGTGTCGTCGCATCCGGTGAAATTCCTTTTCAGTTCGGCAGGTCGATGCCCTTCGTGGGCCGGGCCGGCCCGGCCGGCACCGACAGGTTGAGTCAACAGCAGAGCGCCGACGTCACGCATCCCCCGCCGGAGGGACCACGCCCGTACCTCGGTCGGGGGACAGGAACTGCCGCCCCGCCCGGCCAGCCGCCGGATGATGACCGCCGGCCCCGTTCCCCCTGCGGCCGGCTCTCCCGGCCTCCGAGTACTACGGAGCCTCCGTCCTGTCCGGCGGCCTTCAGCCGGCGAAGGGCCTGCCCTCGACGCTCGCGCGGGTGCTTCAGGTTCACGGCGTCGCCGCGACGATCTACGAGGGTGAGGCTTCGGCGACGACCCGTGCGCAAGGCGGCCTGCTCGACATTCAGGTAGAGACCGGACAGGTCGCGCTTCGCGCAGCCGGTCTGTACGACGAGTTCCTCACTCTGGTCCGCCTGGGCGAGGATGCCAAGCGCGTGGTCGACCGCCACGGCACGATTCTGTTCGACATGCCTGCGGACCCCGGTTCGGCCCGTCCAGAGGTGGATCGTGGCGAACTGCGGCGCCTGCTCATCGACTCGCTGGCGCCCGGGACGATCAGGTGGGGTCACAAGCTCTCCTCGGTCCGGCGCCGTGTGGAGGGCGGCTACGACCTCGCCTTCGCGGAAGGTGCCGCCGTGCGCGCCGACATCGTCATCGGTGCGGACGGTGCCTGGTCGAAGGTGCGTCCGCTACTCACCCCCGCCAAGCCCGTCTACAGCGGAACCTGCTTCATCGAGATCGCCCTCGCCTCGGGCGGCCAGGACTGTCGGGCGAGCGTGGCCGCGATCGGCAGCGGCACGCTGATGGCGGTCGCGCCGGGCAAAGGCATCATCGCGCATCGCCACGTCGACGGGCACGTGCGCGGATACGTGGCGTTGAACAAGCCCGAGGAGTGGATGAGGTCGATCGACTTCGGCGACCCGTCCGCTGGCCTCCGTCAACTTGCCGACGCGTTCGATGGCTGGGCGCCGCTGCTCACCGACTTCGTGACACAGAGCGACGTGGAACCGTGGCTCCGACCCATCTACGCCCTGCCCGTCGGGCTCAAATGGGACAGGGTGCCCGGCGTGACGCTCGTCGGCGACGCTGCGCATCTGATGTCGCCCTTCGCCGGCGAGGGTGCGAACCTCGCCATGTACGACGGCGCAGACCTGGCGAGCAAGCTGGTTGAGCAACCCGACATCGAGGTCGCGCTCACCGCCTACGAAGAGCGGCTGTTCCTGCGTAGTGGCGATGCCGCCAGCCGCTCGGCGCAAAACCTGGAGATCTTCTTCGGCCAGGAAGCACCGCAGAGCGTAGTCACCCTGTTCGATCGCTCCTGACACCTCAGTCCGGGTTCGCGCCCGCTCCTACCTGCTCGGGCTGAAAACCCCCATCAGCACCCACCACAAAGGGGCCGTCAGCAAGCTGACGGCCCCTCATGAACGATCGAGGCTAGTACGTGTAGAACCCCGACCCGGTCTTCCGCCCCAGCCGGCCCGCCTCGACCATGCGCTGGAGCAGCGGGGGAGCGGCGTACAGCGGCTCCTTGTACTCCGCGTACATCGAGTTGGCGATGGAGACGATGGTGTCCAGGCCGATCAGGTCGGACAGCTTCAGCGGGCCCATCGGGTGGGCGCAGCCCATCTCCATGCCGTTGTCGATGTCCTCGCGGCTCGCGATGCCCGACTCGAACATCCGGATCGCGGACAGCAGGTAGGGCACGAGCAGCGCGTTCACCACGAAGCCGGAGCGGTCCTGGGCGCGGATGGCGTGCTTGCCGAGCACCTTCTCGGCGAAGACCTGGGCGCGGCTGAGGGTGCCCTCGGAGGTGGTGAGCGCGGGGATCAGCTCGACCAGCTTCTGCACCGGGGCCGGGTTGAAGAAGTGGATGCCGACGACGTGGTCCGGGCGCGAGGTGGCGACCGCGAGCTTCACCAGCGGGATGGAGGAGGTGTTGGAGGCCAGGATCGCGTCCGGCCGGGTCACCACCTGGTCGAGCACCTGGAAGATCTCCGTCTTCACCGGCTCGCTCTCCACGACGGCCTCGATCACCAGGTCACGGTCGGCGAACTCGCCGAGGTCCGTGGTGAAGCTGAGCCGCGCCTGGGTGGCGTCCCGCTCCTCCTCGCTGATCTTCCCGCGCTCGGCCGCCTTGGCCAGGGAGTTGTGCAGCCGGGTACGGCCGATCTCCAGGGCCTCGCCGGTGGTCTCGGCGACCTTCACGTCCAGTCCCGCGCGGGCGCACACCTCGGCGATGCCCGCGCCCATCTGGCCGCAGCCCACGACTCCGACGCGCTCGATGTCGGTCACATCGTCCCCTTCGCTGTTCTCCGGCTTGTCTCGGCAGACCTCCGGGTTTCGGCGGCTGCTCCGATCGTGCACGTTACCGCGAAGTATCGATGATCGATCGTCTGGGTGCGGGCATTCTTGGTCACGGAGACGATCCGTAACCGAGCGGATGCGCAACGTGAGGGAAAGTGGCCGATGGGACCCATGTCACGCCGGGCCTTCGCCCTGGCGACGCTGTCGGCCCTGACCACGGCCGGATGCGGGGCGGCGACGTCCGGGACCGCGCGGACCGGACGGACCGGGAGCAGGGGTCCGGGAGGCGGGGGTGCCACCGGCGCGCCGGGGGCCCGCGCGCTCACCGAGATGCGGGGCGTGTGGATGGCCACCGTCGAGAACCGCGACTGGCCCTCGCGCCCGGGGCTGACCGCCGCCGCGCAGCACAAGGAGCTGACCGCCCACCTCGACCGGGCGGTGCGCAGCCGGCTGAACACCGTGATCCTCCAGGTGCGGCCCACCGCCGACGCCCTGTGGCCCTCGCCGTACGAGCCCTGGTCCCAGTTCCTCACCGGCACCCAGGGCCGCGACCCCGGCTGGGACCCGCTGGGCACCGCCGTGCGCGAGGCCCACGCCCGGGGCCTTCAGTTGCATGCCTGGTTCAACCCGTACCGGATCGCCAACCACACCGACCCGAGCCGCCTCGCCGCCGGCCACCCGGCGCGTACGCATCCCGACTGGGCGGTGCCGTACGGCGGCAAGCTCTACTACAACCCCGGGCTGCCCGCCGTCCGCGCCTTCGTGCAGCGCGCGATGCTCGACGCGGTCGCCCGCTACCCCGTCGACGCGGTCCACTTCGACGACTACTTCTACCCCTACCCCGAGGACGGGGAGACCTTCGCGGACGACGAGGCGTACGAGCGCCACCGGGGCGCCTTCGACGATCGTGCCGCCTGGCGGCGGGACAACATCGACCGGCTGGTCAGGGAGATGGCGGCCGGGATCGAACGGGTGCGGCCCGGCACCCGGTTCGGGATCAGCCCCTTCGGGGTGTGGCGCAACGCCACGACCGACCCGCTCGGTTCCGACACGGACGCGGGCGCGCAGACGTACGACGACCTGTACGCCGACACCCGCAGATGGGTCCGCGAGCACTGGATCGACTATGTCGTGCCCCAGTTGTACTGGGAGATCGGCGCGAGCGGCGCGGACTACGCGACGCTGCTCGACTGGTGGGCGCGCCTCGTCGACGGCACCGGTACGAAGCTGTACATCGGCGAGGCCCTGTACCGGGCGGGGGCCGCCGGGGCCGACGGCCGGCCCGCGGCCTGGCAGGACCCGGCGGAGCTGTCCCGGCACCTCACCCTCGCCGCCCGCCATCCGCAGGTGGGCGGGCACGTGTTCTTCGCCGCCCAGGAGGTGGCGACCGATCCGATCGGGGCGATGAAGCGTGTGATCGCGGACCACTACGCGCGACCGGCGAGCCCGCCCCGCTGAACCGGTGGACTACCGCTGCCTGTCTTCCTTGTGCTTGACCTGGCAGTCGGGGCCCGGGGACATGATGGCCTCGTGACCGTCCGAGAAACGGACCCGGTAGGGGGGATTGCCCTCCTGCCCCATCACTTCGACGACTTCGGATTCCTGGTCGTGTTGGCCGACCACTCTGCCGTGCTGGACAAGGTGGTCGCCCTTGGATGCGCGCATCTCCAGGCCCTCCTCACGATCACGACCGCTGGGTGACGGCGATGCACACGAGCACGGCGACGGCGGTCAGGGGAGCGGCCGCCGTGAACTGTTCGCCCAGCAGCAGCGCCGACCACACCAGTGTGAGCAGGGGCTGGGCCAACTGCAACTGGCTCGCCCGGGGTACCCCGATGGCCGCCATGCCCCGGTACCAGACGACCAGACCGACGAACTGCGAGCCCAGCGCCACCCACAGCAGACCGGCCACACCGTGCGCGGTCACCCGGAACGGTTCGTACGACAGCGCCACCGCGGCGGCGGGCAGCGTGAGCGGCAGGCACAGCACCAGTGCCCAGCCGATGACCTGCCAGCCCGGCATCATCCGGGCGAGCAGCCCGCCCTCGGTGTACCCGGCGGCGCACACCAGCAGGGCCGCGAACAGATAGCCGTCGGCCGCGGTGAGCGCGCCCCCGCTCTGGACGATCGTGAACGCCAGCACCGCCACGGCGCCCGCCACCGCCGCGACCCAGAACCGGCGCGAGGGGCGGTGCCCCGTGCGCAGGGCCGAGCAGACGGCCGTGGTCAGCGGCAGCAGGCCCACCACGACGGCGGCGTGCGCGGTGGTGGAGGTGCGCAGCGCGAGCGTGGTCAGCGTCGGGAAGCCGAGCACCACGCCGAGCGCGACGATCGCGAGCCCGCGCAGATGACGCCGCTCGGGCGGCCGCACCCGCAGGGCCAGCAGGGCACCGCCCGCGACCAGTGCGGCCAGGACGCTGCGCACGGTCACCAGCGTCCAGGGGCCGAAGCCCTCCAGTCCCCAGGCGGTGGCGGGGAAGGTCAGGGAGAAGGAGGCGACGCCGAGGGCGGCGAGCGCGGTGCCGAGGGCCCGGTGCTCCGCCCGGGGAGCGGTGACCGCTATCGGCCCGGCATCGGTAGCGCTACTCTGTGTCTTCATGCATGAGCGTAGCAGTGTGGCCGAATTGGCGGAACGGCTACGGAGGGAGCTGGACCGCTACTCACCAGGTGGAAAGCTGCCGTCGAGCCGGGCGCTGGTCGAGCGGTTCCGGGTGAGCCCGGTGACCGTCTCGCGGGCGCTCGCCCGGCTGGCCGCCGAGGGGCTGGTCGTCACCCGGCCCGGCGCGGGTGCCTTCCGGGCCCGGCCGCGCACACCCGGGGCGCCGGCCGGCGACACCTCCTGGCAGGAGGTCGCGCTGAGCGCCGACGGCGCGGCCGATCTCGTACCGCGCACCGTGGACGCCACCGGGGTCACGGTCTCGCTGGCCGCCCCGCCGCCCGGGGTCCTTGAGTTCAACGGCGGGTATCCGCATCCCTCGCTCCAGCCCGAGCGGGCCATGGCGGCGGCGCTCGCCCGCGCCGGACGACGGCCCGGTGCCTGGGAGCGGCCCCCGCTGGAGGGGCTGCCCGAACTGCGCGAGTGGTTCGCCCGCGAGATCGGCGGCGCGGTCACCGCGGCCGAGGTGCTGATCGCGGCGGGCGGCCAGTCCGCGCTGGCCACCGCCCTGCGCGCGCTCGCCCCGCCCGGGGCTCCGGTCCTGGTCGAGTCGCCCACGTACCCGGGCATGCTGGCCCTCGCCCGCGCGGGCGGACTGCGCCCGGTCCCGGTGCCGGTGGACCCCGACGGCGTACGCCCCGACCTGCTCGCCGACGCCTTCCGGGCCACCGGCGCCCGGGTGTTCGTCTGCCAGCCCCTCTTCCAGAACCCGACCGGCGCGGTCCTCGCCCCCGACCGGCGCGCCGAGGTGCTGCGCATCGCCCGCGCGGCCGGTGCCTTCGTCGTCGAGGACGATTTCGTACGACGCCTCGTGCACGCCGACGCGGGCCCGCTGCCCCGCCCCCTGGCCGCCGACGACCCCGACGGCGTGGTCGTGTACGTCGGCTCGCTCACCAAGGCGACCTCGCCCAGCTTCCGGGTGAGCGCGCTGGCCGCCCACGGGCCGGTCCTCGAACGACTGCGCGCCATCCAGGTGGTGGACTCCTTCTTCGTCCCCCGGCCGCTCCAGGAGGCCGCGCTGGAACTGGTCGGCTCCCCGGCCTGGCCCCGTCATCTCCGGTCCCTCTCTGGGGAGTTGAAGGAGCGCAGGGACGCCATGACGAGCGCGCTCGCCCTGTGCCTGCCCGAACTCGCCCTGCCGCACGTCCCGTCCGGCGGCTACCACCTCTGGGCACGCCTGCCCGACGGCACCGACGACGACGCGTTCAGCGCCGCCGCCCTGCGCGCGGGCGTGGCCCTCACCCCGGGCCGTCCGTACTTCAGCGCCGAACCCCCGGCGCCCTACGTCCGGTTGAGCTTCGCGGCGGTGGCGGGCCCCGGGGAGATCGCGGAGGGGGTGCGGCGGCTGCGGGCGGCGTGCGACGAGGCGCTGTAGCGGCGTCTTCGGGGAGTCGCGAGCACCGTCGGTGCGACGCGGGGGAGTTATCTGTTCGCCTCCCCGCCCCGCGCCTGCGACGATCACGGGATGAGCGACGCATCCCGACTCCGGCTCCCCGACGGCTACGAGTTCTCCACCGACGCCGCCCGCGTCGATGTGGACCTGGTCCACCGCTGGCTGTCCACCGACGCCTACTGGGCGACCGGCCGCACCCGCGAGAAGCACGAGGAGGCCATGGCGTCCTCGATCAACTTCGGGGTCTACGACACCGCCTCCGGCGCGCAGGTGGCCTACGCGCGCGGGGTCACCGACCGGGCGCTGTTCGCCTGGCTCGCCGATGTCTACGTCGACCGCTCGGTGCGCGGCAAGGGCGTGGGCACCGCCTTCGTCGGCGGCATCCGCGACCACCTGGCGGCCTTCGGCGTGCGCCGCATCCTGCTCGCCACCGAGGACGCGCACGGGGTCTACGAGAAGCTGGGGTTCACGCCGCTGGAGCGTCCCGAGACGTGGATGATCCGCCGCTTCGAGTAAGCGGCCGCTCACCGCCGGTACCGCACCGGCCGAAGACCTTGACCTCCGTTCCGCACGGCCCCACCATCACCGCATGCCACTGAGGGTGACGTTCGTCGCCGCCGCGCGTAGTGCGCCGCTGCTCGCGGAGCGGTTCGACGACGACCGGCCGCTGGACCCGGCCGGCTGGGACGAGGTGCGGCGCGCCGCCGGCGAGCTGGTGCCGCTGGCGGCGGCCGAGCTGCGCTATTGCTCGCCGACCCAGCGCAGCCGGGCCACCGGCGACGCCCTGGGCTACGCCCCGCTGGCCCAGCTCGCGCTGCGCGACTGCGACATGGGGCGCTGGCACGGGCTGACGCTGGGCGAGGCGATGGCCCGTGAGCCGGCGGCGGTGGACGCCTGGCTCGCCGACCCGCGCGCCACCCCGCACGGCGGCGAGTCCCTGCTGGCCTTCATCTCCCGGGTCGGCGGCTGGCTCGACACCCGCCCCGCCGACGACGGCGCCCGCGTCGTCGCCGTCGCCGAGCCCTCGGTGATCCGCGCGGCCCTGGTCTACGCCCTGAAGGCACCGCCCGCCAGCTACTGGAACCTCGACATCCGCCCCCTGTCCACCACCACCCTCACGGGCCGCGGGGGCCGCTGGAGCCTGCGCTTCGAGAACCCGGCCGTCCAGGCGACCCAGCTCTAGCGCGCGGCCGGGTCAGGTGGTCTCGGCGATCACCGCGGTGCCCAGGAAGACCAGCCTGACGACAGCATCACGAGGACCGGGCCCACCGTGTGCCGCCACACCACCACGCACTCCCGCGGCCCGACCCCGAGGAGCGGCACGCCGATCGGCCCGCACACGGCGGTCCCGGGCCGAACGCCTCGCCCGGACGGCCGGGTTCACCCGCCGAAGAACTTCTGCGCCGCCCGCACGCCCTCCACCAGCGCGTCCACCTCGGCCGGGGTGTTGTAGACGTAGAAGCTCGCGCGGGTGGTCGCGGGGATGCCGTAGCGGCGGACGATCGGGCGGGCGCAGTGGTGGCCGACACGGACGGCCACGCCCCGGTCGTCCAGGACCTGGCCGACGTCGTGCGGGTGGATGCCGTCCACGGTGAAGGAGACGGCCGAGCCGCGGTCGGTGAGGCCGGTGGGGCCGATCACGCGGACGCCCGGGACCTCGGCGAGGAGTTCCAGGGCGCGGGCGGTGAGCGCCTCCTCGTGGGCCGCGACCTCGGGCATGCCCAGCCCCTCCAGGTAGTCGACCGCCGCCGCGAGTCCCACCGCCTGCGCGGTCATCGGGACGCCGGCCTCGAAGCGCTGCGGGGGCGGCAGGAAGGTGGTGCGGTCCATCTCCACGATCTCGATCATCGAGCCGCCGGTCAGGAACGGCGGCAGCTCGCCGAGCAGATCGGCGCGGCCCCACAGCACCCCGATGCCGTTCGGGCCGAGCATCTTGTGCCCGGAGAAGGCGAGGAAGTCCGCCCCCAGCTCCCGTACGTCGACCGGCCGGTGCGGCACGGACTGGGCGCCGTCCACGACGACCAGGGCTCCGGACGCGTGGGCGCGGTCGGCGAGTTCGCGCACCGGGTTGAGAGTGCCGAGGACGTTGGACTGGTGAGTGAGGGCGAGCACCTTGGTGCGCTCGTCGAGGAGTTCGTCGGCCCGCGTGAGGTCCAGCCGTCCCTCGTCGGTCAGCCCGAACCAGTCCAGCGCCGCCCCGGTGCGCTCGGCCAGCTGCTGCCAGGGGACGAGGTTGGCGTGGTGCTCCATCTCCGTCACCACGATGCGGTCGCCGGGGCCGAGCCGGCCGGCGTGGCCGAGGGTGTAGGCGACGAGGTTGATGCCCTCGGTGGTGTTCTTGGTGAAGACCACCTCGTCGTCGGCCGCGCCGATGAACCGCGCCACCGTGTGCCGGGCGTCCTCGTACGCCTCCGTCGCCTCGCCCGCGAGCTGGTGTGCCCCGCGGTGCACGGCCGCGTTCCGCGTGACGTAATAGTCCCGCTCGGCGTCCAGGACCGCCAGCGGTTTCTGGGTGGTCGCCCCGGAGTCCAGGTAGACGAGCGGGGCCCCGCTCGCCAGCGTCCGCCCCAGGATCGGGAAGTCCTCGCGCAGCGCGTGCACATCGAAGGCCACGGTGTCTCACCTCTCACGGTTTCGTGACTGTTTCTCCGTGAGGCACACTCAACCTGTCTCACGGAGAATCGCAAAGGTTACCATGAGAACCGTGAATCAAGAGACCCCCGTCTACCTGCACCGGCTCCCCGTCCCCGGCGAGGACCGCTACGTCTGCCTGGCCCTGGTCAACAGCCGGTTCCGGGTCAGCCACGGCCAGGTCGACCTGCTCGACGGCGCCGAGGCCGCGCATCTGTGGCTGGTCCGGCACGGGCTGCTGCCCGACCGGGTACCGGTGAACGGCAGGCAGGCCGGCCGGCTGTGCGCGCTGCGGGAGGCGCTGCGGGCCCTGTTCGGGGCGCACGGCACCGGCACGCTGCCGCCCGCCGACGCCCTCGGTACCCTCAACGCCGCCCTCGCCGCCGCCCCCTCCACCCCCCGGCTCGCCTGGACCGCCGACGGACCGCGCCGCGACGACGTCCCCGACGACGGCAACCCGGCCGCCGCCGCGCTGTCCCTGCTCGCCGAGGACGCCACCGAGCTGCTCACCGGGAGCGACGCGGCCCAGCTCGCCGAGTGCGCGGCGCAGGGGTGCGAGCGGTTCTTCCTGCGCTCCCACGGTGCGCGGCGGTGGTGCACGACCCAGTGCGGCAACCGGGTGCGGGCGGCGCGGGCCTATGCCGCTCGCCGAAGCACGTCACCTTGAAAACACCTCCGAATAACGCGCCGGAAAGGTCGGGTTTCCCGGCCGGACATCAAAACTCTGACTTTCGGCCGGTGTTCGTCAAAAAATGCGTTGATTTCCGTTGAGGGCACAACCGATCGGAATGGCGCCCCGTCTAAGTCGGCGAAATCCAAGGTGAATTCACTGGGGGCCTGCCGACCGATGGACCGTTCGACCGCGCCGGGTGCCGGACGCCGGGCCGCCGCACTCCTCGCCGCCGTCCTGGCGAGCGTGGGGCTGTGCGCCGGTGATCTGCTGGCCGGCAGTTATCCCTTCGGCTCCCGCACCCGCGCCGTCAATGACCTGGGCAACCAGTACGTGCCGCTGCACGCCCACCTCTGGGACCTGCTGCACGGCAGGGCGGACGGCGGGCTGCTGGTCAACTGGCAGTCCGGGTACGGCTCCAGTTTCCTGCCCGACCTCGGCACGTACCTCGCCAGCCCGTTCGCGCCGCTCGTCGCGCTGTTCCCGCGGGACCGGATCGACCTCGCGGTGTATGTGATCACCGTCCTGAAGATCGCGTGCGCGGCGGCCGCCATGGCCTGGCTGCTGCTCGCCCTGCGGCCCGGCCGCTGGTGGGCGGCGGGACTGCTCGGGGCGTCGTACGCGCTGTGCGGCTGGACGCTCGCCGCGGACTACAACACCATGTGGCTCGACGGCCTGATCGCGCTGCCGCTGCTGTGCCTGGCCGGCGAGTGGGCCCGCGCCGGGCGGCGCCGCCTCCTCGGGGTGCTGCTCGTCGCGCTCGCCTGGAGCGCCAACTTCTACACCGCCTACATGGCCACCCTCGGCGCCGGACTCGTGCTGCTGGTCAGGCTGGTCGTCGCCGCTCCACCGCGTCGGCAGGCGCTCGCCGCCGCCGGTCGCGCCGTGCTCACCGTCGTCCTCGGCGTGGGGCTCGCCGCGCCGCTGGTGACGGTCGTCTACCTCGGCACCAAGCACGCCTACCCGGGCCGTCTCGCGCGGTTCCACCCGGTGCCGGCCGAGGACCTGCTCGCCAGGCTGCTGCCGGGGACGTACAACTACAGCTCCCCGGCGCTCTACGTCGGCACCACCGCGCTGCTCCTCGCCCTCGCCCTGCCCTTCCACCGGGCCGTACCCGTCCGCGTCCGCGCCGGCTGGACCGCGCTGGTGCTCGCGGTGGCCCTCTCCCTCCAGTGGGCGCCCACCAGCCTGGCCTGGCACGCCTTCGCCATCCCACAGGGCAGCTCCTACCGGCAGACCTTCGTCCTGTGCGGGCTGCTGGTCATCGCCGCCTGGCACGCGCTGTCGTACGGCCCGCCGGGCCTGCCCGCCCTCGGTGCCGCGACCGCCCTGCTCACCCTGGTCGCCGCCGCCGCGAGCCGCTCGAACCCGGTCGACGCGCGCACCTGGCCGCTGGTGCTGCTCGGCGCCGGCGGGGCGCTCACCGGCCTCGTCCTGCTGGCCCGCGGCGGGCAGCGGGGGAGGCTCGCCGTCTTGGCCGTGCTCGTCCTGCTCGGCACGCAGGCCGGGGAGAGCGCCGCCACCTCCGCCGTGGCGAGCGGGCTGCGGCTCAAGCACCTGGACGACTACGCGCCCTGGGGGGAGCGGCAGCGTGCGCAGTCCGCGGCGGTCGCCCGTGCCGACGGCTGGCCCCGCTACCGCACCGACCCCGGCCGCGAACAGACCGTCTCCAACGACCCGTTGGCGGTCGGCGGGCAGGGCGCCGCGTACTACAGCAGCCTGACCTCCGACGTCCTCTCCCGCACCCTCACCGCGCTCGGCGGCGGCTGGACCTCCGGCGGCCGCGCCGTGCAGAGCCTCGACAACGCCGTCACCGACGTGCTCTTCTCCGTCGGCGCCCGGGTGCACGACCCGCCCGACCCGCACCGGACCCACCTGCCCGAGGACGCCGCCGCGCCGACCGTCACCCGGCGGGACGTGCCGCCGCTGGTGACCGTGCGGGCCGACCCCGACGAGGCGGCCTTCGGCTCCTCGCCGTACCGCAACCAGGAACTGCTGCTCGGCAGCCGCGTCTACACCGTGCCCCGGACCACCGTGCGCGCCGCCGACGGGACGCCGGTGCCCGGCCGCCGGGTCGGCTCCGGGAACGCGCTGACCGGGGCGACGATCACCGCGGGTTGCCCGGCCGGCACCCAGGTGTACCTCGCGGCGCCGCACTTCTCCGGCACCGCGCGGCTCGCCGGGGGCACGGGCACCGCCCTGTTCCACTCCGACGGCGGGCGCGCCCTGGCCGCCATGGAGCCGCTGGGCCGCGCCCCGGCCTCCGGGCGGGTACGCATCGGCCTGGTGCCCGACCGGCCCGGCCGCATCCCGACCGGCGCCGTCGGCTGCCTGGACACCGCCCGGCTGCGCACCGCCGCCGCCCGGCTCAAGGCCACCGGCGCCACCTCGGTCACCGTCTCCGACGGCACCGTGCACGCCCGGCTCCCCGCCGGGAGCAGGGGACTCGCCGTCCTCGCCGCGCCCCGCATCGCCGGCTGGCGCTGCGCCGCCGGTGACGGCCCGGCCCGTCCCGCCCGCCAGTACCACGGACTGGTCGCCGTCGCCCTGGACGGCACGCAGACCAGCCTGACCTGCACTTTCCGCCCGCCCGGCCTGCGGCTGGGCACGAGCGTCGGCCTCGCCTCGCTCGCGGCCCTCCTCCTGCTCACCGCGGCGACCGCCGTGCGTCGCCGACGTGTTCGGCAGGCCGCCCCGACCACACCACCGGCATCGCGCGAGCGCGTGACAGCCGCGCCCTGACCGCGATTCGACCGCGTCCGACCGCGACCCTGGGGGACACCCGCCATGCTGATATCGATCGTCGCGCCCTGCTACAACGAGGAAGACGTCCTGGAGCGCTTCCACGAGGCCGTCCAGAAGGTCGCCGACGAACTGCTGCCGCTCGGCCACGACATGGAGTTCGTGTACGTCGACGACGGCAGCCGCGACCACACCCTCACCGTCCTCGAACGCCTCGCCACCCGCGACCAGCGGGTGCGCTACGTCTCCTTCAGCCGCAACTTCGGCAAGGAAGCGGCCCTGCTGGCCGGGCTCAGGAACGCCTCGGGCGACTCGGTCGTGGTCATGGACGCCGACCTCCAGCACCCGCCCGAGCTGATCACACGCATGGTCCAGCTGCGCGAACAGGGCCACGACCAGGTCATCGCCCGTCGCAGCCGCACCGGCGACCGGCTCACCCGCACCTTGACCGCGCGCCTCTACTACCGTCTGGTCAACCGTCTGGTCGACGTCGAACTCAGGGACGGCGTGGGGGACTTCAGGCTCCTGTCCCGCCGGGTGGTGGACGCGGTGCTCGCCCTCACCGAGTACAACCGCTTCTCCAAGGGCCTGTTCGCCTGGGTCGGCTTCCCCAGCACCACCTTCGCGTACGAGAACGCCGTGCGCGAGGCCGGCAGCAGCTCCTGGAACCTGCGCGGACTGCTCAACTACGGCCTGGACGGCGTCCTTTCCTTCAACAACCGTCCGCTGCGCGCCGCCCTCTGGCTCGGCGTCAGCCTGCTGCTGTGCGCCGGTCTCTACACCGCCTGGATCGTGGTCGCCGCGCTGCTGCACGGCGTGCAGACCCCCGGCTATGTCACCATCATCACCGCCGTCACCGCCCTCGCCGGTGTACAGATGGTCATGCTGGGAGTGATCGGGGAGTACACCGGACGCATCTACTACGAGGTGAAGGGCCGCCCGCACTTCCTGGTGAAGGCGACCAACGTGGAACGGACGAAAGACCTCATCCCTTGATAGCGCGACAGATCGTCACCTTCGCTGTGGTCGGCGTGCTCAACACGGCCGTCTACTACGGGCTTTACCTCTTGTTTCTCGACCGGCTTCCGTATCTCGCCGCGCATATTCTCGCCTTCGCGCTGAGCATGGTCGGTTCCTTTTTCCTCAACGCGCGGTTCACCTACCGCATCCGTCCCACCTGGCGGAAATTCCTGCTGTTCCCGCTGACCAACGCCGCGAATTTCTTGATCACCACGGTGGGGGTGTACGTGATCGTGGACGTCCTGCACGCCGGGAGCCGTTTCGCCCCGCTGATCGCCTCCGCGGCGGCGATCCCGATCACCTTCGTGGTGTCCCGCTGGATCATGCTGCCGGGCGCTTCGCTGCGGGTGGCGGCCGACGAGGGGCCGTAGACCGGGGCGCAGTGCCCGCGCGGCTCCGCCGCGGCCCCGCCCGGTTTCCAGCAGGTGCTGCGCCCGCCCGGCACCGAGGACGGCGTGCCCCGGTGCCCGGTGCCCGGTGCCCGGTGCCCGGTCGCGGCCGGCGGCCGGGCGGGGCTCCGCGTCAGGGCGGGGTGAGGACGCAGAACTCGTGGCCCTCCGGGTCGGTCAGACAGGTCCACGGGACGTCGCCCTGGCCGAGGTCGAGGTCGGTGGCGCCGAGGGTCCGCAGCCGGGCCACCTCCGCCGCCTCGTCGTCGCCGGGGCGGGGCAGCAGGTCGAGGTGGACGCGGTCGGGCACGGTCTTCCCGCCCGGCGTGCGCAGGAATTCGAGATACGGGCCGACCCCCTCGGCGGAGCGCAGCACCGCCTGCTCGTCGGTCACCCCGTGCACGGTCCAGTCCGTCGCCTCGCCCCAGAACCGGGCCATGGCCCCCGGGTCCTCGCAGTCGATTACGACCGCGGCGACCGGCCCGGTGTCCCGGTAGACCTCCCGGGGCTCCAGCACACAGAATTCGTTGCCCTCGGGGTCGGCGAGGACCGTCCACGGCACGTCGCCCTGGCCCACGTCGACGGGCGTCGCGCCGAGCGCCTTCACCCGCGCGACCAGCTCCGCCTGATGGGCGGCGGAGACGGTGGCGAGATCGAGGTGCACACGGTTCTTCGCCGTCCCCTTGGCTTCCGGGACGGGAACGATGTCGACGCCGAGGACGACCGGGTCCGGCCGGACGAGACCGCCGGCGGGCCCGACGTAGGTGGTCACGCCGGGCTGGTAGGCACTCCAGCCGAGGGCCTCCGCCCAGAACCGGCCGACCGTCGGGGGGTCGAGAGCCTTGATGTTCAGGTGGACGGGTCGCGACGCCGTGCCGGTGATCCTGTGCGGCCGCTCGCGCCGGGGTCCCGCCTCGCGCGAGGCGCCCTGGTGCGGCGGCGGCGGGACCCCGCCCCGCACGCCCATGCAGAGTCATTGCATAAACGTGCAGAGCTGCGTATAGTCATGCCATCCAGAGGAGGACGGACATGGCGGTACGTGCGGCGGTTGCCGGAGCGAGCGGGTACGCGGGCGGAGAGGTCCTGCGCCTGCTCCTCGCGCACCCCGAGGTCGAGATCGGGGCCCTGACCGCGAACTCCAACGCCGGGCAGCGGCTCGGGGCGCTCCAGCCGCACCTGTGGCCGCTGGCCGACCGGGTGCTGGCCGAGACGACGCCCGAGGTCCTCGCCGGGCACGACGTCGTCTTCCTCGCGCTGCCGCACGGGCAGTCCGCCGCCGTCGCCGAGCAGCTCGGCCCGGACGTGCTGGTGATCGACATGGGCGCCGACTTCCGGCTGAAGGACGCCGCCGACTGGGAGAGGTTCTACGGCTCCCCGCACGCCGGCACCTGGCCCTACGGCCTGCCCGAGCTGCCCGGCGCCCGCGCCGCGCTCACCGGCGCCAGGCGGATCGCCGTACCCGGCTGCTACCCGACGGCCGCGACCCTCGCCCTCCTCCCCGCCTACGCGGCCGGCATCGCCGAGCCCGAGGCCGTGATCGTCGCCGCCTCCGGCACCTCCGGCGCGGGCAAGGCGCCCAAGCCGCACCTGCTCGGCAGCGAGGTCATGGGCAACATGACGCCCTACGGCGTCGGCGGCGGCCACCGGCACACCCCCGAGATGATCCAGAACCTCGGCGCGGTCGCGGGGGAGCGCGTCACCGTCTCCTTCACGCCGACCCTCGCCCCGATGCCCCGCGGCATCCTCGCCACGTGCAGCGCGAAGGCCGTCGCCGGGGTGGACGCGGACGCGGTGCGCGCCGCCTACGAGAAGGCCTACGCCGACGAGCCCTTCGTGCGCCTGCTGCCGGAGGGCCAGTGGCCCGCCACGGCCGCCGTCCACGGTTCCAACGCCGTTCAGGTGCAGGTCGCGTACGACGAGGCCGCGGGCCGCATCATCGCGATCAGCGCCATCGACAACCTGACCAAGGGCACCGCGGGCGGTGCCGTCCAGAGCATGAACCTCGCCCTCGGTCTCGACGAGACCACCGGGCTTTCCACGATCGGAGTCGCACCGTGAGCGTCACGGCAGCCAAGGGATTCCGGGCGGCCGGTATCGCCGCCGGGATCAAGCAGAACGGCAACCCCGACCTGGCCCTCGTGGTCAACGACGGGCCCCGCCGTGCCGCCGCGGCCGTCTTCACCGCCAACCGCGTCAAGGCCGCGCCGGTGCTGTGGTCCGAGCAGGTCATGAAGAGCGGCCAGGTCTCCGTCGTCGTCCTCAACTCCGGTGGCGCCAACGCCTGTACGGGCCCCAAGGGCTTCCAGGACACCCACGCCACCGCCGAGAAGGCGGGCGAGGTCCTGGGGCGCGGCGCCATCGAGGTCGCCGTCTGCTCCACCGGCCTCATCGGCACCCTGCTGCCCATGGACAAGCTGCTCCCCGGCATCGAGACCGCCGCGGGCCAGCTGTCCGAGCACGGCGGCGAGAAGGCCGCCATCGCCATCAAGACCACCGACACCGTGCACAAGACCTCGGTCGTCGCCGGGGACGGCTGGACCGTCGGCGGCATGGCCAAGGGCGCCGGCATGCTCGCCCCCGGCCTCGCCACCATGCTGGTCGTGATCACCACCGACGCCGACCTCGACGGCGCCACCCTGGACCGGGCCCTGCGCGCCGCCACCAAGGTCACCTTCGACCGCGTCGACTCCGACGGCTGCATGTCCACCAACGACACCGTGCTGCTGCTGTCCTCCGGCGCCTCGGGCGTCACCCCCGGGTACGACGCCTTCGCCGAGGCCGTACGACAGGTCTGCGACGACCTCGGCCGCCAGCTCATCGGTGACGCCGAGGGTGCCAGCAAGGACATCAAGGTCGAGGTGATCAACGCGGCGAGCGAGGCGGACGCCGTCGAGGTGGGCCGCTCCATCGCCCGCAACAACCTCCTCAAGTGCGCCATCCACGGCGAGGACCCCAACTGGGGCCGCGTCCTGTCCGCGATCGGCACCACGAGCGCCGTCTTCGAGCCCGACCAGCTGAACGTCGCCATCAACGGCGTCTGGGTGTGCAAGAACGGCTCCGTCGGCGAGGACCGCGACCTGGTCGACATGCGCTACCGCGAGGTCCACGTCACGGCCGACCTCGCCGCGGGCAACGAGACCGCGACGATCTGGACCAACGACCTGACCGCCGACTACGTCCACGAGAACAGCGCCTACTCCTCATGACCCCGACCCGTAAACACACGGCCCTGCCCAAGGCGCAGATCCTCATCGAGGCGCTGCCCTGGCTGACCCGGCACCACGGAAAGATCGTCGTCATCAAGTTCGGCGGCAACGCCATGGTGGACGGGGAACTGAAGGCCGCCTTCGCCCAGGACGTCGTCTTCCTGCGGCACGCCGGACTCAAGCCGGTCGTGGTGCACGGCGGCGGCCCGCAGATCAGTGCCGCCCTCGACCGGCACGGCATCGTCAGCGAGTTCAAGGCCGGCCTGCGCGTCACCACCGAGGACGCCATGGACGTCGTACGCATGGTGCTCGCCGGACAGGTGCAGCGCGAACTGGTCGGCCTGCTCAACCAGCACGGCCCGCTCGCCGTCGGCCTCACCGGCGAGGACGCGCACACCATCACCGCGACCAAGCATCTGCCCGAGATCGACGGGGAGCTGGTCGACATCGGGCGCGTCGGCGAGATCACCGAGATCGACACCGGCGCCATCGAGGCCCTGCTCGCCGACGGCCGCATCCCGGTCGTCTCCTCCATCGCCCGAAGCCAGGACGACGGTCATGTCTACAACGTCAATGCTGATACGGCGGCTGCGGCACTCGCTGCGGCCCTTGGCGCCGAAACTCTCATGGTCCTCACCGATGTCGAGGGCCTCTACGAGGACTGGCCGCACTCCGACGAGGTGATCAGCCGCCTCACCGCGACCCAACTGGAGAAGCTGCTCCCGGAGTTGAGCTCCGGCATGGTCCCGAAGATGCAGGGCTGCCTCTACGCCGTCCGCAACGGCGTGCAGACCGCCCGTGTCATCGACGGCCGGGTGCAGCACTCCATCCTGCTGGAGATCTTCACCGACGAAGGCATCGGCACCATGGTGGTGCCCGACGAGCCCGAAAAGGACGCACAGTGACGGGGAACCAGGACCTGACCCAGCGCTGGCAGGGCGCGCTCATGAACAACTACGGCACCCCCCGCCTGCCACTGGTGCGCGGCGCGGGCGCCACCGTGTGGGACGCCGAGGGCCGCGCGTACACCGACTTCGTCGGCGGCATCGCCACCAACGCGCTCGGCCACGCCCACCCGGCGATCGTCGAGGCCGTCAGCCGGCAGATCGCCTCCCTCGGCCATGTCTCCAACCTCTTCATGGCCGAGCCGACCGTCACGCTCGCCGAACGGCTGCTCCAGCTCTTCGGCCGCGAGGGCCGGGTGTTCTTCTGCAACTCCGGAGCCGAGGCCAACGAGGCCGCCTTCAAGATCGGCCGGCTCACCGGGCGCACCCATGTCGTCGCCACCGAGGGCGGCTTCCACGGCCGTACGATGGGCGCCCTCGCGCTCACCGGACAGCCCGCCAAGCAGGACCCGTTCCGGCCGCTGCCCGGCGATGTCACCCACGTCCCCTACGGCGACGCCCAGGCCCTGGCCGCGGCCGTCACCGAGGAGACCGCCCTGGTGATCATCGAGCCGATCCAGGGCGAGAACGGCGTCGTCGTGCCCCCGCCCGGCTATCTCAAGGCCGCCCGCGCCATCACGGCCGCGACCGGCGCCCTGCTGGCCCTGGACGAGGTGCAGACCGGCGTCGGCCGCACCGGCACCTGGTTCGCCTACCAGGCCCACGAGGGCGTGCTGCCCGATGTGGTCACCCTCGCCAAGCAGCTCGGCGGCGGCCTTCCGCTCGGTGCCGCCGTCGCCTTCGGCCGCGCCGCCGATCTGTTCCGGCCCGGCCAGCACGGCACCACCTTCGGCGGCAACCCGGTCGCCTGCGCCGCGGGCCTCGCCGTCCTCGACACCATCGAGGGCGAGGGCCTGCTGGAGAACGTCAAGCGGCAGGGCGAACGGCTGCGCGCGGGCATCGAGGCCCTGGGCCACCCGCTGGTCGACCATGTCCGGGGCGCGGGCCTGCTCCTGGGTATCGTGCTCACCGGGCCCCGCGCGCACCAGGTGCAGCAGGCGGCCCAGGAGGCCGGGTTCCTGGTGAACGCCCCCGCCCCCGACGTCGTACGGCTCATGCCCCCGCTGAACCTGCGCGACGACGAGGCGGGCGCCCTGCTCCAGGCGCTGCCCGGCATCCTCGACGCAGGTGGGGACGGACGATCCGGAGAATGAGACGACGATGAGCCAGGCGCAGGAGCACGAGCAGCAGACAGGTGCCGGGCCCGCCGTGCCGCAGACGCGCACCGCGCGGCACCGCCGGATCGTGGACATCCTCAACCGGGAGCCGGTGCGCTCGCAGAGCCAGCTGGCCAAGCTGCTCGCCGACGACGGGCTCAGCGTCACCCAGGCGACGCTGAGCCGGGACCTCGACGAGCTGAACGCGGTCAAGATCCGCAACAACGACGGCGACCTCATCTACGCCGTGCCCAGCGAGGGCGGCTTCCGCACCCCGCGCGCACCGCTCGGCGAGTCCGCCAAGGAGGAGCGGATGCGGCGCCTGTCCCAGGAGCTGCTGATCTCCGCGGAGGCCTCGGCCAACCTGGTCGTGCTGCGCACCCCGCCCGGGGCCGCCCAGTTCCTCGCCTCGGCCATCGACCAGGCCGAACTCCACGACATCCTCGGCACCATCGCGGGCGACGACACCCTGCTGCTGATCAGCCGCAACCCGACCGGCGGCCAGGCCCTGGCGGCTCACCTGCTCAAGCTCGCGCAGAACGGCCACTGAGCTCCGTACGGACGCTGGACCCGTACGGGGGCCGACCGCATGCGCGCCCCGGCCCCCCGGCGGAGAATGGGCCTGTGATCCTCCGCGACGGGCGGACCCGGGGACGCAATCCCCGGGCGGCCGTCGGCCGTATACAGGGGTGTGTCGGGTTTGCGGTTCCCCGTGGGTCGCCTCCCGGACGAGGCTCTGCTGTCCGGGCTGGCCACCGGAGACCAGGAGCTGGCCGTCGTCTTCGTACGGCGGTTCCAGCACCGGGTCTTCGGCGTCGCCATGGCCGTCACCGGGGACCGCCAGCTGGCCGAGGACGTCGCCCAGCAGACGTTCGAACGCGCGTGGCGGCACGCGCAGATCTACGACTCGCGCCGCGGTTCGGTCACCACCTGGCTGACCACCATCGCGCACAACCTGGCCATCGACGCCGTACGCGCCCGGCGCACGGAGCCGGTGGCCCCCGAGGACCTCGACGCCCTCCTCGGTACCGTCACCGAGACCCCCGAGCGCTGGGCGCTGGCCGACGAGGCCTCCGCCCGGCTGCGGGCCGCGGTCTCCCGGCTGCCCCGGGAACAGGCGCGGGCCCTGATGATGGCCGGCATCTACGGAATGACCGCCCAGCAGGTCGCCGACGCGGAACGGATTCCGCTGGGCACCGCCAAGACCCGCATCAGAGCGGCGATGGGCAAACTGCGCACCACCCTGTCGGCTCCGGAGCGAGGCGGCCATGTCCAGTGACGCGAACTGCGAGAAGCTGCGCGAGATCGGCGCCGAGCTGGCGCTGGGCGTGCTGCCCGGACGTGAGCGCGCGGAGGCGGTCGCCCACCTGGACCGGTGCGCGGACTGCCGGGAACTCGTACGGCAGCTGACCCTGGTCGGCGACCGGCTGATCGGCCTGCTGCCCTGCCAGGAGCCGCCGCTGGGCTTCGAGACCCGGGTGGCGCGGAGCCTCGCCCAGCAGGCGGCCGCGGACGGCCGCGCCCCCGCGCGCGCCTCGGCGTTCCCGGTCCTGCGCAGGCGTGCGCGCCGGGCCCGGGTCCGGCGCGCGGCGGCCGCGGCCGGCCTCGCGGTGGTCGCCGGATTCGCCGGCTGGGGCATCGGCACCGCCGTGGAGACCGTCACCGCCGCGCCGCCGCACGCCGTGGAGTCCGAGCCCATGCTGGTCGGGGACATGACCTCGGGTACGGCAGGCGGACCGTCCATCGGCGAGGTCTACGCCCATCCCGGCAGCCCCGGCTGGATCTTCGTGACCGTCGACCTCGCCGGACACGGCACCGCGTACACCGGCCGGGTCAGCTGTGTGCTGGAGCGCTCCGACGGTACGACCGTGCGGGTGGGCGACTTCAGCGTGCGCGACGGGCGCGGCCACTGGGGGGCCACGGCACCCGTCGACCCGGACTCCGTCTCCGGCGCCCGGCTGACCTCCGCCGACGGTACGGTCCTCGCCCGCGCCCGCCTCCAGACCGGGCACGTGCTCACCCCCGAGACGCGTGTGCCCTCGCAGCAGACGTGAGAGCGCCCGGGGAGGTTCGGCTCAGGAGAGCACGGTGCCGGTGTTCATGCGGTGCAGCCGGGCGTACGCACCGTCGCGCACCAGCAGATCGCCGTGGGCGCCGTCCTCCACGACCCGGCCCCGGTCGAGCACCACGATCCGGGTGGCATCGCGCACGGTGAGCAGGTTGTGCGAGATGACGATGGTGGTGCGCCCGGCCATCAGGCGGCGCAGCGGCTCCATGATGCGCCGGCCGGAGCCCGCGTCGAGCCCGGTGGTCGGCTCGTCCAGCAGCAGCACCGGCGCGTTCCGGACCATCGCGCGGGCGATGGCGAGGCGCTGGCACTGGCCGCCGGACAGGGTGCGGCCGCGCTGGCCGACGAGGGTGCCGTAGCCCTCCGGGAGCCGCTCGATGAACTCGTGCGCGTCCGCCGCGCGCGCCGCCGCGACGATCTCCGCCTCGGTGGCCTCCGGGCGGCCGTAGGCGATGTTCTCCCGCACGGTGCCGTGGAAGACCAGGGTCTCCTGCATCACCACCGCGACACTTTCGCGCACGTCGGCGAGGCGCAGGTCGCGCAGATCGGTGCCGTCGAGCCGGACCGCGCCCCGGTCGGGATCGTAGAACCGCAACTGGAGCCTGGCGGCCGTGGACTTGCCCGCGCCGCTCGCCCCGACCAGCGCCAGCGTCTCCCCGGGCGCCACGTGGAAGGACACGTCGGCGAGGGCCCAGGGGGCGGTGCCGGGGTAGCGGAACCAGACGCCGTCGAACTCCACCGCGCCGCGTGCCCGGACGACGGGGCGGGCGTTCGCGCGCTCGGTGACCTGGGGCCGCTGGTCCAGCAGTTCGATGATCCGCTCGGCCGAGGCGGCGGCGGAGTAGAAGGTGGTGCCGAGGCCGGACAGGCCGTGCACCGGGCCGTACATCTTCCCGATCAGGGCCAGGAACACCAGCAGCCCGCCCAGGGTGAGCTGGCCCTGGGACAGCTTCCAGGTGCCGAGGCCCAGTACCGCGAGGCCGCCGGCCACCTCGATGATCTCCACGAGGGGGGCGTACAGGGAGCGGATCCGCGTCGAGGCCATCACCGCGCGGAACCTGCCGACGCTCTCGCGCTCGAACCGGCGCGCCTCCCAGCCCTGCCGGTTGTACGCCTGCACCAGCGCGACATTGCCGAGCACCTCCTCGGCGACCGCGCTGAGCGAGCCGCTGCGCCGTCTGCGCTCGCGGGACGCCTCCTTGATCAGCCGGGAGAAGTGCCGGGCGGCGCCCCAGAACAGCGGCACGATGACCAGCGCGAGCAGGGTCAGATCCCAGCTCAGATAGAACAACAGGCCGACGAACACGGCCAGTTGGAGCACGTAGTACAGGGCGTCCGCGACGCCCGACAGCAGAAAGGTCTCGACCGCGTCCACGTCACCCGTGACGCGGGAGAGCACGTCGCCGAGCCGGCGGCGCTCGAAGAAGCCGAGGGACAGGCCCTGCACATGCCGGAAGACGTCGCAGCGCAGGGCGAGCAGGAAGCGTTCGCCGACCCAGGTGGAGGTCATCTCGTCGGCGAACCCGAAGACGCCCGAGCACAGGATCAGCCCCAGGTAGGCCGGGGCGATCCAGAGAAAGGGGTGCAGGTCCCGGGGGACCAGCACCTCGTCCACGACGCTCTTGAACAGCCACAGCTCCCCGGCGTCGACGGCCGGTCCGGTCAGGCTGAGCAGGAGCAGCGGGACCAGCCAGCGGCGGTTGCCGCGGGTGTAGGGCCAGAACCGCCGGAACACCTCGCGCGGGGAGACGACGGGTGCCGCCGCGACGACGGCACCGGAGGATCCGGAGGTGCCGAAGGACGTCTCGCCGGGCTCTTCCGGCGAGAGCAGACGCCGCAGGACGTGCGCCATGGGATGCGTTCCTCGGGGATCGGCCGGGCGGACCGGGTCCTCCGGTCTCCGGTCCGCCCGGTCTGCGGGGGTGGTCAGTAGCCGCCGTGGCCGTGGCCGTGGCCGCCGTGGTCGTGGCCGTGACCGTGCCGGTCGCCGTGGCGGTGGCCGTGGTGGTCGTGGTCGTGGTCGAAGTGGTCGTGGTCGAAGCGGTCGTGGTCGTGGCCGTGGTCGTGGTCCCGACCGTGACCGCCGTGGTCACCCTTGGGCAGCAGACTGCTGAAGATAGCCATCGTGTTCCTCCCGGAAATTTTGCTGCACCTGGGGTACGTCCGGGGACGGCACTTGGATGGCTCCTCCGAGGAAAAATTTCCTTTTCAACCCGTTTTTCACCCCAGGTGCGCGGCCAGCCCTCCGGTGTAGCGCGCCTGGCCGTCCGCCGTGAGCAGCAGTGCCTCGGTGTCGGGCAGCGCCTCCAGCCATGCGAGGCCCGCCTCCGAGCCCCGCGCGAACGCGGCCGTGGCCCAGCAGTCCGCCCAGGTCAGCCGGGGTGCCAGCACGGTCACCGACACCAGGTCCGTGACCGCGGGCCGGCCGGTGCGCGGGTCCACGATGTGCGCGCCGCGTTCGGCGGTCCCGGACGTGGCGACGGACAGCTCGGCCGCCCCCGCCGCCGAGATCACCGCGGCGAGTCCGCCGGGCCGCAGGGGGTCCGCGACGCCGACCCGCCAGTCCCGCCCCGGCTCGGGCACACCCAGCAACTGCACGTCCCCGCCGCCGTTGACGCTGACCCCGGTGACCCCGTCGACCCGGGCCAGCCGCCGCGCCGCCCGCTCGGCCGACCAGCCCTTGACGATCCCGGTGGGGTCCAGCACCCCCCGGTAGCGCGTGCTGAACCAGCCCTCGCTCACCCGCTCGGCCTCCGCCGCCAGCCCCAGCACCTCCGCGACCTCGGGCGCACACTGCGCCACGGCCAGCTCCCCCCGGGCCAGCCGGGACACCTCGCTGTCCTCGCGGTACGTACTGAACACCGCGTCGACCCGGTGCAGCCGATCCACGACCTCCCCGAGCGCGGTCCGCACCGCACCGGCTTCCCCACCGCGCACGTCGAAGGAGAACACGGTCCCCATGACCTCCTCCGCGTGCCGCACCGCCTCACCCATGGACCTGGTCCAGTGCCGACTGCAACGACTTCAGATAGCCGTCGCTGGTGTAGGTGGCCCCGGACACGGTGTCGATGTGGGCGCTTCCCGCGGCCACGGCTTCCTGGTCGAGTCTGGGTACGGCCATGGCGGTCTTCTCGCTGTTGAGTCCGCCTTGGGGTGCCTGGATGGCGTCGGCCTTGGTGATCCTGCCGTCGGCGACGGTGATGCGGACCTGGACGGGGCCGTAGCGGGTCTGTGTCACGGCTCCGGTGACGGTGCGGGTGCGGGTGCGGGTGCGGGTGCGGGTGGGGGTAGGGGTCGGGGTGCTGGTGGTCGCTTGTCTTTCCTGGTCCAGTGCGGACTGGAGGGATTTCTTGTAGCCGTTGCTGGTGTAGGTGGCGCCGGTGACGGTGTCGATGTGGGCGTTGCCGGCGGCCACGGCTTCCCGGTCGAGTCTGGGTACGGCCATGGCGGTCTTCTTGCTGTTGAGTCCGCCTTGGGGTGCCTGGATGGCGTCGGCCTTGGTGATCCTGCCGTCGGCGACGGTGATGCGGACCTGGACCGGGCCGTAGCGGGTCTGGACCGTGGTGCCGGTCAGGGTGCCGGGGGCCTGGGACGTGTCCGGCGACGGGGCCGCCGCCGAGGCCGAGGCCGGGCCGGTCGTCGGTTTCAGCGTCACCAGCAGGACGACGCCGGAGACGGTCGCGGCGCCGGCCAGGACGACCCGTCGTAGGGGATGGCTCTTCTTCATCGGCTTCTCGCTCCCGGTCCTCACATCTCGAAGGACTCGTGGTGGATGCGCCGGGCGGGGACCCCCGCGCCGCGCAGTGCCTCGTACACCGCGTGCGTGAACCCTGCCGGGCCGCACATGAAGACGTCGTGGTGGTGGATGTCCGGGATCTTCTGGCGCAGGTTCTCCGAAGAGATGTCGGGGCGCACGCCGTCCGGGCCGTTCACCGCGTAGATCAGCCGGGCGTCCCGCTCCTCGGCGATCGCCGCCAGCTCGTCCCACAGCGCCAGGTCCTGCGTGCTGCTCGCGCGGTACAGCAGCGTGATGTCACCGGCCCCGCCGGGCAGCGTCTCGAACAGCGCCCGCATCGGCGTGATGCCCACGCCGCCCGCGACCAGCAGCACCTTGCCCCGGCTGCGCCGCTGCGCGGTGAGCGCGCCGTACGGGCCCTCGGCCCACACCCGGGTGCCGGGCCGCAGCTCGCGCAGCCGTTCGCTGTGGTCGCCGATCGCCTTGACCGTGATCCGCAGCAGCTCGGGGCGGGGCGCCGCCGAAAGGGAGTACGGGTGCGAGCTGAACCGCATCCCGGGGGCCAGGAAGCGCCAGCGGAAGAAGTGGCCCGCCTCCGCGCCCATCCGGTGCAGCCGCCGCCCGCTGATCAGCACCGACACGATGCCCGGGGTCTCCTCCACGACCGCCTCCACCCGCAACCGGTGCCTGCGGTTCAGCCGGATCGGGGTGATGATCCGGTACCAGACCAACAGCGCGGTGACCACGCCGTACAGGCCGTACCAGAACGTCTTGGCGAGCGGCGTCACCGCGAAGTCGTTACCGGTGGTGAGCTGGTGCCAGAAGGTCAGGAACACCGCCGCGTAGGTCAGCAGGTGGATGTGGTACCAGGTGTCGTACGGCATCCGGCGCCGGACCCAGCCGATCGACGTCAGCCCGACGAGCACCAGCAGACCGGTGCCGATCGCCGCCTTGCCCATGTCGGGCATCTGCTCGACCGACTCGACGGTCTCCCGCACGATGCCGCCGAGCGGCCGGCCCGCCTGGAGCGTGTACGCCCACATCGTGAGCACCACGTGCGCCACGACCAGGCTCAGCGTGTACCGGCCGGTCATCGCGTGCCAGCGGGTCACCCGGTCCGAGCCGACCCGCCGCTCCAGCGCCGGGACACGGGCCATCTGGAGCACCACCAGCGCCATCAGGTAGCCGGCCAGCAGTCCGGTGATCCGTCCCGCGTTGAGGATCCGGCCGGTGTTGCCCTCGACGGTCGGTGTGTCGTGCCACCAGAGCCAGAGCACGGCGGCCGCACCCGCCCAGACCATGAGCAGCAGTGGCACGGCGGGTGAGCGGCGCGGTCGTATCCGGCGCATCGTCTGCCGTCGGGCGGCGCGTCCGCCTGCGAGTGTGGTGGTCATCGTTCCTCCGTCCGGCCCCGGGCGCGGGCCCTCAGCGGCGTCTCGCATCGGCCGGGTGCTCAGCGGCCCGCCGCGTCCAGCGCGGACTGCAGGGACTGCCGGTAGCCGGTGCTGGTGTACGTGGCGCCCGAGACCATGTCGATCCCCGCGCTCTGCGCGGCCAGCGCCTCACGCCGCAACTGGGGGAGTGCATAGCTGTTGATCTCCTGGTCGCGCGGGTTGTCCTGGGGGTACTGGACGGCCGTCACGTCGGTGAGCCTGCCGTCCTTGATGGTCACCCGCACCTGGACCGGACCCCAGCGGGTCTGCTCGGTCTGGCCGGTGACGGTCTTGGCGGCACCTCCGGGGGAGGCGGGCGCGCTCGCACTGTCCTGGGGGGTCGGAGTCGACGCGCCCGCGACAAGACCCGAACTGGTGTGCGGCTTCAGGGACAGCAGCAGCACCATAGCGGAGGCCGTCGCGGCGCTCGCCAGGACGATGCGGCGCAGGGGCCGGTTCTTCCTCAATGCGTGCATTACTTCCGCCTCACAGTTCGAACGACTCGTGATGGATGCGCCGATCCGGCAAACCGGCTGCACGCAGGGCCCGGTAGACGTCCTGGGCGAACGCGTGCGGCCCGCAGATGTAGACGTCGTGGCCGGGCAAATCGGGAACGTTCGAGCGCAGTGACTCGGCCGTGATGTGAGGTCGCTCACCTTGCGGACCGTTCAGCGCGTAGAGCAGCCTGGCGCCGCGCCACCGGGCGATCGCCTCCAGCTCGCCGCCCAGCGCCAGGTCCGCCGCCGAGCGAGCCCGGTACAGCAGGGTGACCTCCCCGGGCAGCGTCTCGAACAGGGCGCGCAGCGGGGTGATGCCGACGCCGGCCGCGATCAGCAGGGACCGGTGACCGGTGGCCCGGTCGGCGGTCAGCGCGCCGTAGGGGCCCTCCACCCACACCCGGGTGCCGGGCCTGAGCAGGGACACCGCCGCGCTGTGGTCGCCCAGCGCCTTCACCGTGATCCGGAGCAGATCCGGACGCGGCGGCGCCGACAGGGAGTACGGCGTGGACGTCCAGGCCATGCCCTCGGCGAGGAACCGCCACCGGAAGAACTGCCCCGGCCGCGCGCCCAGTCGATCGAGATCCCGCCCGCGCACCACGACCGAGTACACGCCCGGCGCCTCCTGCTGCACCGACTCCACCCGCAGCCGGTGGCGCCGGTTGAGCCGGACCGGCGCGAGGACCCGGAACCAGATCACGAGCGCCGCGACCCCGAGGTACAGCGCGTACCAGGCGGCGGTGGCGACCGGCTCGCCGTTGAACTGGTCGCCCAGCGACACCTGGTGGAAGAAGGCCAGGAACACGGCCGCGTACGTGAGCAGGTGGACGTAGTACCAGAACTCGTGACGGATACGGCGCCGGGCGGCCCGCGCCGAGGTGATGCCGACCGCGAACAGGATCACCGTGCCCGCGGTGGCCTTCAGCATGTCCGGGTAGTCCAGCACCACGGTGACCGTCTCGTGCCACAGCGACGCACGGTCCTGCGCGGCGTACCCGGCGAGGATCAGCACGATGTGCGCGACGAGCAGGCACACCGTGTACCGCCCGGCCATCGCGTGCCAGCGGGACACCCGGTCCGAGCCCACCCGGTTCTCCAGCAGCGGCACCCGCGCCATCAGACCGACCAGCACCGCGCAGGCGTACCCGCACAGCAGCCCGGTGAGCCGCCCCGCCCCGGTCAGCCAGCCCGCCGCGCCGACCACGGAGGCGGTGTCCACCCACCAGAGCGCGAACACGGCCGCGGCCCCCGCCCACAGCACGGCCAGCAGGGGCCCCGCCGGAGAGCGCCGCGCGGTTCCCGGCAGGGGTGGCGCCGCCCGCCTCATGTCCACGGTTGTCATCCGTGCCGCTCCCTTCGTCCGCCGCCGGCCCACCGGCCGGCGACGCCACTGTGCTGGCCGAAGTTCTGAGGCACCTCTGAAAGGGGGCCCGCGGGCCGGGTCTCTGAGGGCTTTCTCACAGAGGTCTCAGAGACCTCTCACAAACCGCCCTGACCAGGAGGTACGACACCTCGCCGCGCCCACTCAGAGGAAACTCAGAGCCATCGCGGCGACCGGTACGCGCGCGCACCCGCGATGCTGGGAGGCGCGATGAACACGACCCGTTCCGGCCGCCCGGCCCTCACCCGCCCCGACGGCACGCCGCTGCGCGTCCTCGTCGTGGACGACGACCCCGACCTCTCCGAGGTGCTCACCGGCGCCCTGCGCTACGAGGGCTGGCAGGTGCGCGCCGCCGCCGACGGCGCCGCCGCCCTCGCCGCGGCGCGCGAGCTGGCCCCGGACGCCGTCGTCCTGGACGTGATGCTCCCCGACATGGACGGCTTCACGGTGCTGCGCCGGCTGCACGAGACCCAGCCCGAGGTGTGCGTGCTCTTCCTCACCGCGCGGGACGCGGTCGAGGACCGGATAGCGGGGATCACCGCGGGCGGCGACGACTACGTCACCAAGCCCTTCAGTCTGGAGGAGGTCGTGGCCCGGCTGCGCGGACTGCTGCGTCGCGCCGGGATGGCCCGCCGCCCGGAGGAGGAGGACCCCGGCCTGGTCGTCGGCGACCTGGTGATGGACGAGGACGCCCGCGAGGTGACCCGGGCCGGCGAACTGATCGAACTCTCGCCGACCGAGTTCGAACTCCTGCGCTTCCTGATGCGCAACCCCCGCCGCGTGCTCAGCAAGGCGCAGATCCTCGACCGGGTCTGGTCCTACGACTTCGGCGGCCGCGCCCATGTGGTCGAGCTGTACATCTCCTATCTGCGCAAGAAGATCGACGCGGGCCGCGAGCCGATGATCCACACGGTGCGCGGGGCGGGGTACGTGCTGAAGCCGGTGACCACGTGAACCTCCTCGCCCGCCTGCCCCGCTTCCGCACCCTGCGCGCGAGGCTCACCTTCGGCCTGGTGGTGCTGCTGGCGGTGAGCTGTGCCGCGGTCGGCCTGGCTGCCGTGGTCGAGCTGAACGGCTTCCTCACCCAGCGCCTGGACGAGCAGCTCGCCCAGGTCGGCACCCGGTTCCCGGAAAGCCTGGAGCACCACAACAAGCCGCCCGACGACCACGACGGCGACGAGCGGGCCGACACCCGCCGGATGGCCACCGGCACGTTCGGCGCCCGCCTCGTGCACGGCACCGTCACCCACAAGGGCCTCATCCGCTCCGGTGACCTCTCCGTCGACCTGAACGTCGCCCTGACCGCGCGCGACACCGGCCGGCTCGTCCGCGTTCCGGCCGACGGCCGCCCGCACACCGTCGAACTCTCCGCGCTCGGCGACTACCGGGTCGTCGCCACCCCCGGCCACGACGGCGACGTGCTGATGGTGGGGCTCTCCCTGGAGCCGGTCGAGGCCACCGTGCACCGCCTGGAACTGGTCGCCGGGGTCGTCTTCGGCCTCGCCCTGGTCACGGCCGGGGTGACCGGTGCCCTCTGGGTCCGCTGGTCCCTGCGCCCCCTCGGCCGGGTCACCGCCACCGCCACCCGGGTCAGCGAACTCCCGCTCGCCAGCGGCGAGGTCGCGCTGCCCCCGCGCGCCCCGGACGCCGATCCGCACAGCGAGGTCGGCCAGGTCGCCGCGGCCCTCAACGGCATGCTCGGCCATGTCGAGGACGCGCTCACCAAGCGGCACGCCAGCGAGGAGCGGCTGCGCCGGTTCGCCGCCGACGCCAGCCATGAGCTGCGCACCCCGGTCGCCTCGGTCCGCGGTCACGCGGAACTGGCCCTGCTGCACCCGGGCCCCGTGCCGCCGGAGGTCACGCGGGCCCTGGAGCGGATCGCCGCCGAGTCCTCGCGGATGGGGCTGATGGTGGACGACCTGCTGCTGCTCGCCCGCCTCGACGCGGGCCGCCCGCTGGAGCGCGGCCCGGTCGACCTGACCCGGCTGGTCCTGGACGCGGTCACCGACGCGCGCGCCGCCGGCCCCGGACATCGCTGGACGCTGGACCTCCCGGAGGACCCGGTCACGGTCACCGGCGACGCCCACCGCCTCCAGCAGGTGCTGGCCAACCTGTTGGCCAACGCGCGTTTGCACACACCCGTCGGCACCACGGTCACCGTCACCCTGGAGCCCCGCCCCGACGCCGCCCTCCTCTCCGTCCACGACGACGGCCCCGGTATCCCCGAGGACCTCCGTTCCGCGATCTTCGAGCGCTTCACCCGGGCCGACCACCGCCGCCGCGGTGACGCGTCCGCCACCGGCGCGGGGCTCGGCCTGTCGATCGTGGCGGCGGTGGTGGAGGCGCACCGGGGGACGGTGGAGGTGGAGAGCGTGCCGGGTTCCACGACGTTCCGGGTCACCTTGCCCGCCTGAAGGAGCGCGGGGAACCGCGCACGGTGGATCAGTACCGGCTGATGCCTGTCACGCCGCTGGACGTCCCGAGGGCGATGTGCGGCCCCTTCCCGGGCGCCACCCAGCGCAAGATCCGCCGCATGGAATCCTCCGGCACCGACACACAACCGGCCGTCGCCCCCTTGCCGTTGACGTGCAGAAAGATCCCGGCCCCCCTGTCCCGCACCGGCCGGTGGTAGTTGAACCCCACGACGAGCCCGTACGCGTACTGCCCGCCGTACGCGCTCAGGTGCTCCGCCTCGGTCGCCCGGCAGTCCTCCGGCAGCGGGTCCGTCCACCGGTTGTACGACGACGACGCGTTGTCCTGGCACCACCAGGAACTCTCCTTCACCGCCCGGTAGGAGATCCCCGTGCCGGCGGGCGCCGCCCTGGTCCCGAACCCGAACGGGAGGTCGTACAGCCCGGTCGGCGTCGTACGCGTGCCCTGCTTGCGCGAATCCCCCTCGACCAGCCCGTTCGCCCCGAACCGCGCCGGCGCGGAACCGGCCTGGGTCCACGCCCCGTTCCGCAGGTCCCACCAGGTGACCGTGCCGGTGGTGGACCTGGTGTCCGGCGCCTGCGCGATGATCAGCTGGGTGCCGCCGCCGGTGTCCGCCATCCGTGCCGGCAGCGGGACCGGCGCCGGCCCGCGCGGGGCGGGCGCGGCCCCGAGCAGGCCGAGCGCGCAGAGGGGCACGAGGCTGGCGACGACACCGGGGCGCATGCTCAGACGCTAGACGGGGGCAGCGGCAACGGCAGCCCGGGCAGTCCGTCCAGGCTCGTGGCGATGTGCTCCTTCCCGGTGAAGTACTCGTTCAGCGAGGCGTCGTCCTCCCGCGCGA
This sequence comes from Streptomyces sp. NPDC001056, assembly GCF_053598955.1. Classification (NCBI taxonomy): domain Bacteria; kingdom Bacillati; phylum Actinomycetota; class Actinomycetes; order Kitasatosporales; family Streptomycetaceae; genus Streptomyces; species Streptomyces sp. NPDC001056. Next base: position 108,327 of record NZ_JBSFLI010000008.1, read on the forward strand.
AGCGCCGCTCGTGCAGATCGCGTTCCTCCTCGTAGGCCATGAAGGGGACGGCGTACCCGCAGGTGTCCCGGATCAGCTCGGCGTGCACCACGACGACCGCGCGCAGCCCGTGCGAGCGCGTGTCGACGTCCGGGAAGCGGGCGAGCAGCCGGGGGAAGCGCGGGTCGTCGCGGAAGACCGGCTCGCCCCTGCCGTGCACCCGCACGATGTTCGGCGGGCCCTGGAAGGCGCACCACATCAGGGTGATCCGCCCGTTCTCGCGCAGATGGGCGATGGTCTCCGCGTTGGATCCGGCGAAGTCCAGGTAGGCCACGGTGAGTTCGTCCAGCACGGCGAACGAGCCCTTGAGGCCCTTGGGGGAGAGGTTGACCCGGCCGTCGCCGGACAGCGGCGCCGTGGCGGTGAAGAAGAGGGGCTGCTCCTCGATGAACGTACGGAGCCTGCCGTCGATGCGCTCGTAGGTCTTTCCCATGTGCGCGGATTATCCCCGGAAGCCTTTCGACTGTCTAAGGATTCGGGGTTCACCCGGAGGGGCGATTGACGAATCATGCGGAGTTCTGCATACTCATGCATATCAGCGAATGCACTGTGAGGAGAAAACCCGTGACCGAGCGCGTCGTACTCGCCTACTCAGGCGGTCTGGACACCTCCGTCGCCATCGGCTGGATCGCCGAGGAGACGGGCGCCGAGGTCATCGCCGTCGCGGTCGACGTCGGCCAGGGCGGCGAGGACCTGGACGTCATCCGCAAGCGCGCCCTCGCGTGCGGTGCGGTCGAGGCCGAGGTCGCCGACGCCAAGGACGAGTTCGCCGACGAGTACTGCCTCCCGGCGATCAAGGCCAACGCCCTGTACATGGACCGCTACCCGCTGGTCTCCGCCCTCTCCCGGCCGACGATCGTCAAGCACCTCGTCGCCGCCGCCCAGAAGCACGGCGCCACCACGGTCGCCCACGGCTGCACCGGCAAGGGCAACGACCAGGTCCGCTTCGAGGCCGGCATCGTCGCCCTCGCCCCGGACCTGAAGTGCATCGCCCCGGTCCGCGACTACGCGATGACCCGCGACAAGGCGATCGCCTTCTGCGAGGCCAAGCAGCTCCCGATCGCCACCACCAAGAAGTCCCCGTACTCCATCGACCAGAACGTCTTCGGACGCGCGGTCGAGACGGGCTTCCTGGAGGACATCTGGAACGCCCCGATCGAGGACATCTACGAGTACACCTCCAACCCCGCCACCCCGCGTGAGGCCGACGAGGTCGTCATCACCTTCAAGGAGGGCGTCCCGGTCGCGATCGACGGCAAGCCCGTCACCGTCCTGCAGGCCATCCAGCAGCTCAACGAGCGGGCGGGCGCCCAGGGCATCGGCCGGATCGACATGGTCGAGGACCGCCTCGTCGGCATCAAGTCCCGCGAGGTCTACGAGGCCCCCGGCGCCATCGCCCTGATCACCGCCCACCAGGAGCTGGAGAACGTCACGGTCGAGCGCGAGCTGGCCCGCTACAAGCGCCAGGTCGAGCAGCGCTGGGGCGAGCTGGTCTACGACGGCCAGTGGTTCTCCCCGCTCAAGCGCGCCCTGGACGGCTTCGTCAACGAGGCCAACCAGCACGTGACCGGCGACATCCGGATGACCCTGCACGGCGGCCGCGCCGTCGTCACCGGCCGGCGCTCCGAGTCGTCCCTGTACGACTTCAACCTCGCCACCTACGACACGGGCGACACCTTCGACCAGGCGGCGGCCAAGGGCTTCATCGACATCTACAGCCTGTCGTCGAAGATCGCCGCTCGGCGTGATCTCGCGGGCCGAGCCTGACGTAGACCTGGTCTGACCCCTTACGGGTTCACCTCGCACGCATCAGCCTGACAGCCGCCTCCTCACCTGCAAGGGTGGGGAGGCGGTCGCACAGAGACATCTCCCGAGGAGCAACGCAGTGAGCAGCAACAGCGGTGACGTACGGCTCTGGGGCGGCCGTTTCGCCGACGGTCCCGCCGAGGCCCTGGCGAAGCTGTCCGCGTCCGTCCACTTCGACTGGCGGCTCGCGCCCTACGACATCGCCGGCTCGCGTGCCCACGCACGCGTGCTGCACCAGGCCGGGCTCCTCACCGAGGACGAGCTGACCCGCATGATCGCCGGGCTCGACCAGCTGGAGACGGACGTCGCCGACGGCTCCTTCACCGGCACCATCGCCGACGAGGACGTGCACACCGCCCTGGAGCGCGGCCTGCTGGAGCGCCTCGGCCCCGACCTGGGCGGCAAGCTCCGCGCGGGCCGCTCCCGCAACGACCAGGTGGCCACCCTCTTCCGGATGTACCTCAGGGACCACGCCCGGATCATCGGCGGCCTGATCGCCGACCTCCAGGACGCCCTGATCGGCCTGGCGCAGGCCCACCCGGACGTGGCGATGCCCGGCCGCACCCACCTCCAGCACGCCCAGCCCGTGCTCTTCGCCCACCACGTCCTCGCCCACGTCCAGTCCCTGTCCCGGGACGCGGAGCGGCTGCGCCAGTGGGACGAGCGCACGGCGGTCTCGCCGTACGGCTCGGGCGCCCTCGCGGGCTCCTCCCTGGGCCTGGACCCGGAGGCGGTCGCGAGGGACCTCGGCTTCGAGCACGGCAGCGTCGCCAACTCCATCGACGGCACCGCCTCCCGGGACTTCGTCGCCGAGTTCGCCTTCATCACCGCGATGATCGGCGTCAACCTCTCCCGGATCGCCGAGGAGATCATCATCTGGAACACGAAGGAGTTCTCCTTCGTCACCCTCCACGACGCGTTCTCCACCGGCTCCTCGATCATGCCGCAGAAGAAGAACCCGGACATCGCGGAGCTGGCCCGGGGCAAGTCCGGCCGCCTGATCGGCAACCTCACCGGTCTCCTCGCCACGTTGAAGGCGCTTCCCCTCGCCTACAACCGCGACCTCCAGGAGGACAAGGAGCCGGTCTTCGACTCCTGCGACCAGCTGGAGATCCTGCTGCCCGCCTTCACCGGCATGATGGCCACCCTCACCGTGCACCGGGAGCGCATGGAGGAACTGGCCCCGGCCGGCTTCTCCCTCGCCACCGACATCGCCGAGTGGCTGGTCCGCCAGGGCGTCCCCTTCCGCGTGGCCCACGAGGTCGCCGGCGAGTGCGTCAAGGTAGCCGAGTCCGAGGGCAAGGAACTGGACGAACTGACGGACGACCAGTTCGCCAAGATCTCCGCCCACCTCACCCCCGAGGTCCGCACGGTCCTCAACGTCCCGGGCGCCCTGGCCTCCCGCAGCGGACGCGGCGGTACGGCCCCGAGCGCGGTCGCCGTCCAACTGGCCGAGGTGAAGGCGAACGTGGCCCGGCAGCACGAATGGGCCAAGGCCAAGGCGCCCCGCTAGGGGCGCCGGGAGCCGCGCGACACGCCGCTCACCACCCGCCCACGCGCGGCCACCGCACGAGCCGGGCCCCTGGACGAAGCACATCGCGGGTTACGTTGGTCGCATACCGTACCGGAGCCGACCGAACGGAGTCCGCGATGCCCTTCGCCCGCCTCGCGACCGCGACGACCCCCACCTGTCACATCGGCCTCGGCCTCGCCGCCGTCGGTCGCCCCGGCTACATCAACCTCGGCCGCGACCGCGACCTCGGAGAGGCCCGCGACGTCGACGCCCTGCGCACCCGCACCCACCAGCTCCTCGACGCCGCCTACGCCCAGGGGGTCCGCTACTTCGACGTCGCCCGCTCCTACGGCCGTTCCGAGGAGTTCCTCGCGGCGTGGCTGGAGGCGAACCCCGGCATCGACGACGTGGTCGTGGGCAGCAAGTGGGGCTACACCTACACCGCCGACTGGTCCACCGAGGCCGAGCGGCACGAGGTCAAGGACCACAGCCTGGCGACGTACGAGCGGCAGCGCGCCGAGACCGACGCCCTGCTCGGCGAGAGGCTCGACCTCTACCAGATCCACTCGCTCACCCCGGACAGCCCGGCCCTCACCGACAAGGAACTCCACGCGAGGCTCGCGGAGGCCGCCGCCGGGGGCCTGACCATCGGCTTCTCCACCAGCGGCCCGCGGCAGGCGGAGACCGTCCGTGCCGCCCTCGCCGTGACGGTCGACGGCGAGCCCCTCTTCCGTACCGTCCAGTCGACGTACAACGTCCTGGAGCACTCGGCCGCCCCCGCCCTCGCCGAGGCCCACGACGCCGGGCTGACCGTGATCGTCAAGGAGGGCATGGCGAACGGCCGGCTCGCCGAGCCCCACGCCCCCGAGGTCGTGAAGTCGGTCGCCGCCGAGGCGGAACTCGGCTGCGACGCCGTCGCCCTCGCCTGGATCCTGCGCCAGCCCTGGGTGGGCGTCGTCCTGTCCGGCGCCGTGACCCTCGGTCAGCTCGCCTCCAATCTGCACGCCCCCGCCGTCGACCTGGACGCGGACCGGATGACCCGGCTCGCCACGCTCACGGAGGACCCGCGCGTCTACTGGGAGCGGCGCGGCCGGCTGCCCTGGCACTGACCTGACACCCCGGCTGGCCAGCCATGATGAGTCGTGCATGCCCATGATGAGACGTTCACGTCTCATGTGGGCTACTCTTGTCTCATGGCCCTGGACCGAGACCATGTGCTGCGCAGCGCCGCCGCCCTGCTGACCCGTAAATCCACCGCGACCATGGACGAGGTCGCCAAAGCAGCCGGGATCAGCCGGGCCACGCTGCACCGCCACTTCGCCGGACGCGACGCGCTCGTACGGGCCCTGGAGGCGCTCGGCATCGCGGAGTGCGAGGCGGCGCTCGACCGGGCCCGCCCGGAGGAGGGGTCCGCGACCGACGCCGTCCGCAGGCTGGTCCGCGAGATCCAGCCGGCCGCGGGACTGCTCGCCTTCCTGTACGGCGAGAGCCAGCTGTGGGAGGGCGACCGGCAGAACGACGGCTGGCAGCGGCTCGACAGCCGGATCGGCGCCCTGTTCCAGCGCGGACAGCAGGGCGGCGAGTTCCGCATCGACCTGACCCCCGTCTGGCTCACCGAGGCGCTGTACGGCCTGACCGCGTCCTGCGCCTGGGCCACCCTGGACGGCCGCGTGGCCGCCCGCGACTTCCCGACCATGGTCGCCGAGCTGTTGCTCGGCGGCGCTCTACGGAGAGAGGAACCATGACCAGCACCCTGCAGCCGGCGCGTGTGGCGGAGGTGGAGAAGCGTCCGGGCCGTTGGCTCGCGCTCTCCGTCCTCGTCCTGGCCGTGCTGCTGGTGGCCGTCGACGCCACCGTCCTCGGCCTGGCGACCCCCTTCATCAGCGAGGACCTCCACCCCTCCGGCACCCAGCTGCTGTGGATCGGTGACGTCTACTCCTTCGTCATCGCCGGCCTGCTGGTCTCCATGGGCAGCCTCGGCGACCGCGTCGGCCGCAAGCGGATCCTGCTCTGCGGCGCCACCGCGTTCGGCGCGATATCCGTGCTCAACGCCTATGCGACGACACCCGAGTCGATGATCCTGGCGCGGGCGCTGCTCGGTGTCGCGGGCGCGACCCTGATGCCCGCCACCCTCGCCCTGATCCGCAACCTCTTCCACGACCCGCGCGAGCGCAGCCTCGCCGTCGGCATCTGGGGCGCCACGGCCTCCGCCGGTACGGCGCTCGGCCCCATCGCGGGCGGCTTCCTGCTGGAGCACTTCTGGTGGGGCTCGGTCTTCCTGATCAACCTTCCGGTGATGGCGGTCCTCGTCCTGGTCGGCGTCCGCACCCTCCCCGAGTCCCGTGACCCGGACCCCGGTCCCTGGGACCTGGCCAGCGTGCTGCTGTCACTCGTCGGCATGATCGGCGTGGTGTACGCCGTCAAGGAGACGGCCGCCCACGGCGTCTTTGGGCCCACGCTCGCCGTCGGTCTGCTGGGCGCCGCCGCCCTGTACGGCTTCGTCCGCCGCCAACTGACCATGCCCGTCCCGCTGCTGGACATGCGGCTGTTCGGCAACCGCGGCTTCAGCGGCGCCGTGCTCGCCGACCTGCTGACCGTGCTCGGCATGTCCGGCCTGGTGTTCTTCCTCTCCCAGTACCTCCAGCTCGTCCAGGCCAGGCGGCCGTTCGAGGCGGGCCTCGCCGAACTGCCCGCCGCCGTCGGCGCGGTGGTGGCCGGACTGGTCGCGGGCAACGCGGCCCGCCGCTTCTCGGTCCGCTCGGTGGTCTCGGCCGGACTCGCCGCGGTCGGCCTGTCCCTGGCCGCGCTGACCTCCCTCGGCCAGGCCACGGGCTACCCGGTGCTCGGCGCCGCCCTGCTGGTCGTGGGCGTCGGCGCGGGCCTGTCCTTCACGGTCACCGCCGACGTCATCCTCTCCAGCGTTCCCAAGGAGAAGGCCGGAGCCGCCTCCGCGGTCTCCGAGACGGCCTACGAGCTGGGCGCCGCCCTGGGCATCGCCCTCCTCGGCTCCATAGTGACCGCCGTCTACAGCGCCTTCCCCGCCCCGCCGCACACCCCACCGGGCGTCCACGACTCCCTGGGCGCGGCGGTGGACACGGCGTCCCGCATGGCCCCGGCGCCGGCCGAGTCCTTGCTGGACGCGGCCCGCGACTCCTTCGTCCACGGCCTCCACCTGGCCTCCGGGGCGGGCGCGGCGGTCCTGCTGGGCACGGCGGTGGCGGCGTGGTTCCTGCTCAAGGGCCTGAAGCTGGAGAACGCGGACTGACCGGCCGCTCGGCGACCTCTCACCGCTTGTATCCCAGCACCGTCATCATGCCGCTCTCCGAGTGGTACTGGTTGTGGCAGTGCAGCATCCACAACCCCGGATTGTCCGCGTCGAACTCCACCACCAGCTTCCGGTGCGGCAGCACCAGCGCCGTGTCCTTGCGCGCCCCCACCGCGTCCAGCCCGGTCATCGCGAACGTGTGGCCGTGCAGATGCATCGGGTGCCACATGTCCGTCGCGTTGATGAGAGTGAGCCGCACCCGCTCCCCGGCGTGGATCTCGTGCCGTTGCCGGACGTCGTACGCCTTGTGGTCGAAACCCCAGTCGAACTTCCGCATGTTGCCGGTGACCCTGATGCGCATCTGGCGGTCGGGATGCCGCTCGGGGAGGGCGACCGATTCGGCCGGTTCCAGCCGCCGCGCGGGCACGCACTCGCCGTCCAGTTCCCGGGGGCGGACGTCCGGCGCCGGGAGGTTCCTGCCCTTGTCGGTGCGGAGCACGGCGAGCGCGCTGCCCTTCTTGCCCTCGGCGAGCGCGACCAGCGGGAAACAGCCGTCCTTGACCGTCACCAGCACGTCGTACCGCTCGGACATCCCGATGAGCAGCGCGTCGGTCTCCTTGTGCCGCACGGGGTAGCCGTCGGTGTGCGTGACCGTCATGGCGTGGCCGCCGAGGGAGACCCGGAAGGCCGTCTCCGAGCCCGCGTTGACGAAGCGCAGCCGGACGCGGTCACCGGGACGGCAGCGGAACTCCGAGGGGTTGTGCGGCAGACGCCCGTTGGCGAGGTAGTACGGGTAGTCGACGCTGCCGCCGTCGCCCTGGAGCATGATGCTGTGGGAGTCGCGCAGCACCCGGTCGGGGCCGCCTCCCGCCTTCTTGGGCGGTGACGACTTCGCCTTGGCGGACCTGCCGGGACCCGGGCTCGGGCTGCCGCTCGCGTGCGGGTGCTCGGGGCCCATGCCCATGCCGGCCATCCCGGAGCCGCCCGGCTTGAGCTGTTCGAGCACGTTGTCGGGGGTGGACCCGGCCACGCCGTCGAGCCAGTCGTCCAGGACGACGACCCACTCCTTGTCGTAGGCGAGCGTCTCCTTGGGATCGTCCACGACGAGCGGCGCGTACAGGGCGCGGTCGGGCTGCATCCCGACGTGGGAGTGGAGCAGGTACGTACCCGGGTGCTTCACGGCGAACCGGTAACGGAAGTCCGTGCCGGCCGGGATGGGCCGCTGGGTCAGGTCGGGTACGCCGTCCATGTCGCAGCGCAGCCGCACCCCGTGGGAGTGCAGGGTGGTGGTGGTCGGCAGCCGGTTGGCGAGCGTCAGATCGAGGATGTCGCCCGCGGTGACCCGGACCAACGGCCCCGGCACCGTGTCGTTGTACGCCCAGGTGCGCACGGAGCGTCCGCCCAGGTCGAGCTTGGCCTCCGCCGCGGTGAACCGGTAGGTGCGCACCCGCCCCGCTCCCCGCTTGCGCTCGGTGGCGAGGACCTCCGGGTCCGACGGGTTGACGTACCCCTTGGGCCCCGCCGGTACGAAGTTCCCCTCGATGCCCGCCCCGAGGGGCCCGGTGTCCGCGTGGTGGGGACCGGAGCGGCTCTCGGGCCCTGAACCGGAGCCGCAAGCCGCCAGGAAACCCGCACCGACGGCTGCGATGGGGACACGGAGGAGGGTTCGCCGCGAAGGTGTATCCATGCCTGAATCAGACATGTTCTGTGGATCACACGCGCGGGGGCGTAGGCCGAATGCCCCTGCCTCGGGGCAGATTCACACCGGCAGACGGACGAACGCGGGCCGCCCCGGTACGACCGGAACGGCCCGCGTCCATCTGCTGCGTGAGGCTCAGGCGGCCTTCGCCTTGGTGGCGTACATGTCCACGTACTCCTGCCCGGACAGCCGCATGACCTCCGCCATCACGGAGTCGGTGACCGCCCGCAGCACATAGCGGTCGCGGTCCATGCCGTCGTAGCGGGAGAACTCCATCGCCGGGCCGAAGCGGACGGTGACCTTGCCGGGCCGCGGGATGCCGTTTCCGCCGGGCTGCAGCTTGTCGGTGCCGATCATGGCGAACGGCACCACCGGGGCGCCGGTCATCAGGGTCAGCCGGGCGATGCCCGTGCGGCCCCGGTACAGGCGGCCGTCGGGGGAGCGGGTGCCCTCCGGGTAGATCCCGAAGACCTTGCCCTCCTCCAGGACCCGTCGCCCCGTCATCAGCGCCGCCACGCCGCCGTTCGCGCCGTCCCGGTCCACCGGGATCATGCCGACGCCGGTGAAGAACCACGCCATCAGCCGGCCCTTGAGGCCCTTGCCGGTGACGTACTCGTCCTTGCCGATGAAGAGCACCTGACGCTTCGTGACCAGCGGCAGCACGATCGAGTCGATGAAGGTGAGGTGATTTCCGGCCAGAATCACCGGGCCGTCCCCCGGAATGTGCTCCACACCCTCCACCTGTGGGCGGAACATCAGGCGCATGATCGGTCCGAGCACTGCCTTGATGAGGCGGAAGCGGGACAACGGGTCCTCCGATGTCAGGGGAGCGATATGAGTCTGTGCAGGTGAGGACATTACTCGCGGGTCCGGCGCGAACGCACATCGGGCACGGCCGGTTCACCGAGGTCTTACGAAGTGTTGACGTGGGTTTACCTGCGGTGACGTGCGGCGGACGGCGTGTAACACCCTTGTGCCGATGTGACGGACATCGCTCACCCCGTCGCCGTAGCGACGGCCCGTCATCCGCCCGCACACACGGGCCACGCACCGTCACCCGGGAGTTCGACGCGAAGCCGCCCTTCTGTCATATGCCCACCCCTACGATCGCTCGGACTGATGAGCGAAGAAGACAGAAGACGGCAGGAGGCCGCCATGGGAACCGAGCGTACGACCGAGACGCAGCCACAGACGCAGGTCACGGGGCGGCGGGCGCTCCTCGGCGCCGCGATGCTGGGCGCGGGCGGTGCGGTCCTCGGACTGTCCGGCACGGCCAGGGCCGCCGAGGCCGGTACGGCGAAGAAGGCCACCGCGCGCGGGCTCAAGGGCCTGCCGGTGCCCACCGTCATCGGCCACCGCGGCGCCAGCGGCTACCGCCCCGAGCACACCTTCGGCTCCTACGAGCTGGCCCTCGACCTCGGCGCCGACATCGTGGAGGCCGGTGACCTCTGCCCGACCAGGGACGGCCATCTCGTCTGCCGGCACGAGCCGGAGATCGGCGGCACCACCGATGTCGCGGACCACCCCGAGTTCGCCGGCCGCAAGACCACCAAGGTGCTCGACGGCGTCCCCACCACCGGCTGGTTCACCGAGGACTTCACCCTCGCCGAGCTGAAGACGCTGCGCGCGATCGAGCGCATCCCGGCCAACCGCCCGCACAACACCCTCTACGACGGCCGCTGGGAGATCCCCACCTTCGAGGAAGTCCTCAAGTGGCAGGACGAACAGACCCGCAAGCGCGGCAAGCAGGTCTGGATCTACCCCGAGACCAAGCACCCCACCTACTTCCGCAAGCTGGGCCTCGCCCTGGAGGAGCGGGTCGCCAAGCTGCTGCGCAAGCACGGCAAGGACACCCGCAACTCCCCCGTCATCCTGCAGTCGTTCGAGCCCACCAGCATCCAGAAGCTCAACCAGCTGGTCGACAACCCGCTCGTGGTGCTGCTGTCCGCGGCCGACAGCCGTCCCTGGGACTTCGTGGAGGCGGGCGACCCGCGCACCGTTCGCGATCTGATCACGCCCAAGGGCCTGCGGGAGATCGCCGGTTACGCCCAGGGCATCGGCCCCACCCTGGACCTGGTCATCCCCAGGAAGGCGGACGGCAGCCTCGGCGAGCCCTCCACCCTGGTCTCCGACGCGCACCGGGTGGGCCTGATCCTGCACCCCTACACCATGCGCAACGAGAACCCCTTCCTGCCCGCCGAGTTCCGCAAGGGCACCGCGGCCGACGGCTACGGCAACCCCTTCGGCGCCTTCCAGGCGTACTTCGCGACCGGCATCGACGGCGTCTTCACCGACAACGCCGACACCGGCGTCCTCGCCCGCGCCGACTACCTGTCCTGACCCGCACCGGACGCCCCCGCCGATCTCCCGGCAGGCCACGGCCGGCAGGGAGACCGGCGGGGGAGTCGGCTATCTCACAGGACGGCACCGCACGACGGAGGTTGTTTCCCGCCGAGCGCGGGGATAGGAGTGTGGGGGACGACAGATGATCAGGTGAGCGGGAGGCATGCGCACATGGGCATGAGCGTGACCATCTCGGTGGCGACCGAACAGGACGCGGAGGACATCTTCCGCCTCCAGTACCTGTGCTTCCAGAGCGAGGCACAGCTCTACGGCAACTACCGCATCGAGCCGCTCGTCGAGACCCTCGACGCCGTCCGCCGCGAGGTCGCCGTCGACTGCGTCTTCGTCGCCCGGCTCGGCGACGAGGTGGTCGGCGCCGTACGCGGCAAGCTCACCGAGGAGGGCTCGGCCGTCATCGCCCGGCTCTGCGTCCATCCCCGCCTGCGGGGCCACGGTATCGGCGCCCGCCTGCTGCGCGCCGCCGAGGCCGCCCTGGCCGAGGACCGCGGCGCCACCCTCTTCCGCCTCCGGACCGGCCACCTCAGCGAGGGCAACCTCAGCCTCTACCGCCGGGTCGGCTACGAGGCGGTGGGCCGCGTCAAGGGAACGGACGGGGTGGAGCTGATCGTCCTGGAGAAGCCGGCGGCCAGTTACGCGACGACGGCGTGACCGACGCGACCCGAAGGGCGCGGGGCCGTATCGATGTGCGGCTCCGCCACGCGGGCACGGGCGACCCCGTCGGACGGAAAGCCGCCGGCGTACTCAAGCGCCCCTGCGCGACCGCGCCTTGCGCAACCAGTACATCGCGGAAAGAGGGAGCAGCACGGGAATGAAGACGTACCCCATCCCGTAGTCGGACCACACCGTGGAGTCGGGGAACGCCGAGGGGTCGACCAGGGTCCACGTCCCCACGAGCAGCACACCCGCCAACTCGACACCGCAGCACACCAACGCCGCCCGCCGGGCGACGTCCCCGCCCCGCACGAGGGTGTACGTGATGAACGCGTACACGACCCCGGCCACGGCGGACAACGAATAAGCGAGCGGCGCCCGTTGGAAGTCCGTCGCGATCTGGTAGACGGAACGCGACACCGCCCCGACGACCATCACGCCGTAGAACCACACGAGCAGCATCCCCGGCCCGCTGATCAACCGGGCCGGCTTCTCCTCCACGGTCGTCATCCTCAGCCTCCCCAGATGTCGAAGAGCCGGACCTGAAGCACGGCCAGCACCACGCCGCCCGCCGCGGCCGTCACCGAACCCCACCGGGTCCGCTCGGCCAGCGACATGAACCCCGCGGCCGGAACGCACGCGAACGCGCCCAGCAGATACGCCACGAAGATCGCGGTACCCTGCTCCGGCTTCTCGCCCCGTGCCAGCTGCACGATCCCGATCACCAGCTGGATCACGGCCAGCAACGACACCACGGCCATGCCGATGAAGTGCCAGTCCTTCGTCGGCTGGTCACGATAGGCGGCCCAGCCGCACCATGCGGCGAGCAGCAGCGCGGCGACCCCGGTCACCAGCGTCAGGACAGTGAGCATGCGGTGACCTTATTACGGCGGAAACGGGCCAACGCCGCCGACCCCGCCGTACACCGCACGGTCGAGGCCATGACGATCCACGCGCACGCCCTCCTGTTCGACAACGACGGCACCCTGGTCTCCTCCTACGACTCCGTCGTGCGCTGCTGGACCCTCCCCCAAGAACTCCGACAAGCTCCGTCCTCGGGGGACCCCCATGGCCCATGAGTACGGGGTCACGGCCGAGCGGTTCGGACAGGTGGAGCTGCACGGTCGTACCGCGGCGGAGATAATCGCCGACCTCCTGCCCGCCGACCTGGTGCCGGAGGCCGTCGCCCGGGTCGAGCAGCTGGAGGTGGAGGACGTGGCGAACGGGGGCGTGCGGCTGCTGCCCGGCACCCGCGCGTTCCTGGACTCCCTGCCCGCCGACCGCTGGGCCGTGGTCACCTCCGCCACCCGCCGGCTCGCGGAGGCCCGCCTCTCGGCGGTGGGCATCACCCCGAAGTCCCTGGTCAGCGCCGACGACGTGACCCACGGCAAGCCGGACCCCGAGCCCTGTCTGCCGGCCGCCCGGCAGCTCGGCGTGGATCCGGCCGACTGCGTGGTCTTCGAGGACGCCCCCGCCGGACTGCGGGCGGGCCGCGCGGCCGGGATGCTGACCGTGGCGTTGGCCACAACCCACCGCGCCGGGGAACTCGACGCCGACCTCGTCGTGGACGACCTCGCGGCCTTGCGCGCGCTGGCCACCGGCGGGGGAGTGGACATCTCCGTCCGCGACTGAGCCCCGCCCCGAGGTGTCCGCGGCTGTCCACTATGCGGACGGCGGCCACCGGTCGGCGGTGACCGTCTGCTTTACTGGGCCGCATGACCACGACGAACAGCCGCATCCCTGCGACCGAGGCGACCATGACGCCCGGTGCTGTTTGTACGTGTCCGTGTCGAATGTGCGCTTTCTAGAGGGCCCCCGCACCATCCGAGCCTCGCGCCCCGAAGCGAGAGCCGCGGCCCGTCCCGCGTCCGTACCGGGCGTGTGGGACCCGCCGGCCGCCCCGCGCACACGACGTTCTCCCCGGTTCCCCGCCACCCGAGGACCGTGCCGCGTCCCCGAACGAACGAACGCACGCAACGCACCCGTGCCGGGCACACCCGTGCCCGCGCACTCGACAGTGACGGAATTCCTGTGATCACCACATCGGGCCTGACCAAGGTCTACCGCTCCCGCGGCCGCGATGTCACCGCCCTCGACGGCGTCGATCTCCACGTCCGCGAGGGCGAGGTCTACGGCGTCATCGGCCAGTCCGGCGCCGGCAAGTCCTCCCTCATCCGCTGCGTGAACCTGCTGGAGCGACCCACCTCCGGCACCGTGACCGTCGCCGGGCAGGACCTCACCGCCCTGGCCGGCCGCGGACCGCGCGCCGGCCGGGAGCTGCGCCGGGCGCGCAGCCGGATCGGCATGGTCTTCCAGCACTTCAACCTGCTGTCCTCGCGGACCGTGCAGGACAACGTCGAGCTGCCGCTGGAGATCCTCGGCGTGTCCGGGAAGGAACGTTCCCGCAAGGCGCTCGCACTGCTCGACCTGGTCGGCCTCGCCGACAAGGCCAAGGCATACCCCGCCCAGCTGTCCGGCGGCCAGAAGCAGCGCGTCGGCATCGCCCGCGCCCTGGCCGGCGACCCCAAGGTGCTGCTGTCCGACGAGGCCACCAGCGCCCTCGACCCGGAGACCACCCGCTCCATCCTCCAGCTGCTGCGCGACCTGAACCAGCAGCTCGGCCTCACCGTCCTGCTCATCACCCACGAGATGGACGTGGTCAAGTCGATCTGCGACTCCGCCGCCCTGATGGAGAAGGGGCGGATCGTGGAGTCCGGCACGGTCAGCGAGCTGCTGGCCACCCCCGGCTCCGAGCTGGCCGCCGCGCTGTTCCCGCTGAGCGGCGAGTGCACGGGAGCCGAGCGCACCGTCGTCGACGTCACCTTCCACGGCGAGGCCGCGACCCAGCCGGTCATCTCCCAGCTGTCGCGCACCTACAACATCGACATCTCGATCCTGGGCGCCGCCATCGACACCGTCGGCGGCCTGCAGATCGGCCGGATGCGCATCGAGCTGCCCGGCCGCTACGAGGACAACGTGGTGCCCATCGGGTTCCTGCGCGAGCAGGGGCTCCAGATCGACGTCGTGGGCCAGGAGGCCGTGCTCGTGAAGGAAGGTGCCAAGTGACCTGGTCCGAGATGCAGCCCCTGCTGTCGCAGGCGTGTTCCGAGACGTTCGACATGGTGCTCTGGTCCACCCTGATCGCCGTCGTCGTGGGACTCCCGCTCGGCCTGCTCCTCGTCCTCACGGACCGCGGGGGCCTGCTGCAGAACGTCGTCGCCAACAAGGTGATCGGCCAGATCGTGAACGTCGGCCGCTCCCTGCCGTTCATCATCCTGATGGTCGCCCTGATGAGCTTCACCCGCTGGGTCACCGGGACGACGATCGGCACGGCCGCGGCGGTCGTACCGCTCGCCATCGGCGGCATCCCGTTCTTCGCCCGCCTGGTCGAGACGTCCGTGCGCGAGGTGGACGGCGGGCTCGTGGAGGCCGTGCAGTCGATGGGCGGCAACACCTGGACCATCGTCCGCAAGGTGCTCGTCCCCGAGTCCCTGCCCTCCCTGATCGCCGGCACCACCACCACGGTCATCGCCCTCATCGGCTACTCCGCCATGGCCGGCACGGTCGGCGGCGGCGGCCTCGGCGACCTCGCCGTGCGCTACGGCTACCAGCGCTTCGAGACCGAGCTGATGTGGATCACCGTCGCGATCCTCGCCGTCGTCATCTCCCTCATCCAGTTCGCCGGCGACTTCGCGGCGCGCGCCCTGCACAGCCGCGGCGGCCGCTCCGGCCCCGCGCCCAGGCTGCGGTTCCTGAAGGCCGAGTCGCCGGACACGGCCGAGGTCGGCAAGGCCGCGTAGGCGCCGGCCAAGCCGCGTAGAAACGTTTCTGCGAGGTGGCCGCCCCCGCAGCCCCGCCGCCCGCCCGCCACCCGACCACCACCCCTCGACAAGGCGCTTCGCGCCGCACCCCCCGATCCGGGGTCGCACCACCCATAAGGAAAGGCACTTTTCGTGCGTAACACCGTCAAGTTCACCACCGCCGCCCTCGCCGCCGGAGCCCTCGCCCTCGGGCTGACCGCCTGCGGCTCCGGCAAGTCCTCGGCCTCCCACGACTACAGCGGACCGCTGGTCGTCGCCGCCACCCCGGTCCCGCACGCCGAGGTCCTGAACTTCGTCGAGAAGAACCTCGCGAAGAAGGCCGGACTCGACCTCCAGGTCAAGGAGTTCACCGACTACATCACGCCGAACACGGCGACCGAGGACGGCTCGGTGGGCGCCAACTACTTCCAGACCAAGCCGTACCTGGACGACTTCAACAAGAAGCGCGGCACCCACCTCGTGTCCGTCGTCGGCGTGCACCTGGAGCCCCTCGGCCTGTACTCGCACAAGGTCAAGAAGCCCGGCGACCTCAAGAACGGTGCGACCATCGCCGTCCCGAACGACGCCGACAACGAGTCCCGCGCCCTGAAGCTGCTCGTCGCGGGCGGCCTCATCACCCTCAAGCCCGGCGCCGGCTCCGAGGCCACCCCCGAGGACATCGCGAAGAACCCCAAGCACCTCCGGTTCAAGGAGGTCGAGGCGGCCCAGACCCCGCGCTCCCTGGACGACGTGGACGCGGCGGTCGTCAACGGCAACTACGCCATCTCCGCGGGGCTGAAGCCCGCCAAGGACGCCATCCTCCTGGAGACGGCGAAGGACAACCCCTACGTCAACCTCCTCGTCGTCAAGAAGGGCAACGAGAACGACCCGCGGGTCAAGAAGCTCGCCAAGCTCCTCACCTCGCCCGAGGTCAAGAAGTTCATCGAGGACAAGTACCAGGGCTCGGTCATCCCGTCCTTCTGATCCGGCCACCGGCAGGCACCGCGTCGCTGACCCACGGGGTCCACTCCCTCACCGGGTGTGGACCCCGTCGTGCGGTTCAGTGGTTTCATGCTGCATGCTGGGCAGTTCAGCAGACCCGTGCCACGGCACCGATGGCACGCGAGTTCTTCCGAAGGTTACGGAGCGGCGCATGACGAGCACCTTCCCCAACATCTCCATCAGCACGGAGCGGTTGGTGCTGCGCCCCCTCGACGAGGACGACGTGCCCGCCCTGGCCGAGATGATGAACGACGAGCAGGTCGCCGCCTGGACCGACGTGCCCCAGCCGTTCACCGAGGCCGGTGCCCGCCGCTGGATCACCGAGCACGCGCCCGCCGAACGCGCCGCGGGCCGGGGCCTGGACCTCGCCGTCACCGAGTTCCTCACCCAGCGTCTGGTCGGCGTCGTCCAGCTGTCCAAGACCAACTGGCACATCCGCGCCACCGAGTTGTCGTACATCGTCGCCCCCTGGGCCCGCGGCGAGGGATACGCCTCGGAGGCCGCGCTCGCCATCGCCCGCTGGCTCTTCGACGACCGGCGCTTCGAGCGCATCGAGCTGCGCACCGCCGCCGACAACACCGCCTCCCAGCAGGTCGCCCAGAAGATCGGCTGCATCAGCGAGGGCGTGCTGCGCAACGCGTGCATAGCCCATGTGCGCACCGAGGACGGCGGCTGGGCCGACCTGCGCACCGACTTCATCGTCTGGAGCCTGCTGCCGGAGGATCTCGAAGGCGCCGACGAACAGCTCGCCGACACCGCCGGCTTCACGTCGTACGCCGACTGGAACTGACGCCACCCTCGTGGCCCGTCCTCGGCCGTGCGGCGGGACCGGGTACTCTCACGAAGCCCGCCACTGGGCCCCGCACCCCTGACGACCTGCGAAAACCTGGAGATGGACAACGATGGCCGACCGGGTCACGGTGATCGGCTGGGACGGCTCGCCGCTGACCGAGGCGGCACGCTCGGCGCTCGGCGCCGCCACCCTCGTGGCAGGCGCGGCCCACCATCTGGCGCTGCCCGAGCTCCCGTCCGCCGCCGAACGCATCCGCCTCGGCAGCGTGGCGCTCGCCGCCCGCCGCATCGCCGCCCACCGCGGCACCGCGGTCGTGCTGGCCGACGGCGACCCCGGTTTCTTCGGCGTCGTACGCACCCTGCGCGCACCGGAGTTCGGCCTGGAGGTGGAGGTCGTCCCCGCCGTCTCCTCCGTCGCCGCCGCCTTCGCGCGGGCCGGCATGCCCTGGGACGACGCCCAGGTCGTCGTCGCCCACCCGCGCACCCTGCGCCGGGCCGTCAACGTCTGCCGCGCCCACACCAAGGTGGCCGTCCTCACCTCGCCGGGCGCCGGCCCCGCCGAACTCGGTCTCCTCCTCGCCGGTGTCCACCGCACCTTCGTCATCTGCGAGGAACTGGGCACCGAACGCGAACAGGTCTCCGTCGTCACCTCCGACAACGCCCCCGACCACACCTGGCGCGACCCCAACGTCGTCATCGTCATCGGCGGACCGGTGAGCGCCTCGGAGAGCGGCGGCTGGA
Source organism: Streptomyces sp. NPDC001056 (assembly GCF_053598955.1). Classification (NCBI taxonomy): domain Bacteria; kingdom Bacillati; phylum Actinomycetota; class Actinomycetes; order Kitasatosporales; family Streptomycetaceae; genus Streptomyces; species Streptomyces sp. NPDC001056. The sequence goes on from NZ_JBSFLI010000008.1 coordinate 125,999, forward strand.
TCGCCGGCCGCGACCCGGGCACCGGACCGCGCGGCTGGGTCCAGCCCGACGCGGCGTACGGCGACGGCGCCGCGCTCGGCGAGGGCGAGACCGAGCTGCTGCGCGCAGCCCAACTCGCCCGCCTCGGGCCCCGGGTCGGCGACCTCGTCTGGGACATCGGCTGCGGCTCCGGCGCGTTCGCCACCGAGGCCGCGCGCGCCGGTGCCGCCGTCATCGCCGTCGACCGCGACCCGGCCGCGTGCGCCCGCACCGACGGCGCCGCCCGCCGCTACGGCGTCCAGCTCCACGTCGTCCACGGCAGTGCCCCGCACGTCCTGGAGGACCTGCCCGAACCCGACGTGGTGCGGGTCGGCGGCGGGGGAGCGGCCGTCGTCTCGGCGGTCGCCGACCGGCGCCCGCAGCGCATCGTCACCCACGCCGCGACCCGCGACGCGGCCGAACTCGTGGGCCGCGACCTGACCGAGCACGGCTACCGCGTCGAGTGCGCCCTGCTCCAGTCCGTCGAACTGGACACCCGGGCCTGGCGGGAGACGGAGCGGAACGTTGCGTTCCTGCTCAGCGGGGTGCTCATGGATCGCCCCGTGATCCGGTAGTCGTACCGCGCGCGGTAGGCTGGCCGATCGTGGTACCGCACCGGTGGCCCGGAAATTCGTTCGCCAATGTCCGGAACGCACGCCCCGTTTGGGGTGGGTGGGGTACGGCGAACCCGTGGATGCGCAACGTGGCGCAGTCCACAGCGGCCTGTCGCGGATCATGCTGTCGTGACGGCGCAACGACCGGGACAATGCCACTGAATGGCTTTGTCGCCTTTTCCGGCGGGTCGTTCGTGCCGCTGGGCACGGACGCTCGTTCTTCACTACGGGGCGGTCGGCATGCCGTTCCGGGTGAGCTGGTCGTAGGAGCACTAACCGATTGGGCGAGGGGTACGCATGACCGACACCGGCCAGGTCCCGGGCGAGGGGCAGCCGGAGAGCGCAGGCATGGTGGAGCAGCCGGGCGTCACCGCGCACGGCGCGTACACCTACCTCTCCGAGGCACCCGCCGAGGACGAAGACCTGCTGCTGCCGGGCGCCCAGGGCGCATGGGGCAACGAGGTGCCGCCGCCCGCCCCGGAGCCCGTGGTCGAGGCCCTGCACGAGCCGGGCCCGCACGAGGCCGCCGGCCGTGACACGGGCTCCGTGGACCTGGGCGGCGTCCGCCTCCCGTCCCCGCACGAGACCATGGCGCCGCGCCGCCCGCTGCACCTCGGCCCGCCCATCCCCAACGCCTCCGCGAGCCCCGTCCGTTCCCTCGCCGACCGCGGCCCGGAGTACCTGGACGCCCAGCCGCTGCGCGAGATGGTCCCCCAGAGTGCCGCGCCCTGGGGCGCGGCTCCGGGGGGTACGGCGGTGGGGATGCCGGCCGCCGCGCAGGTGCCGGGTACGGCCGAGGCCGTGCCGGTCGCCGCCGGTACCCCGGGTGCCGAGGCCCCGGCGCTCGCCGTGCCGGGTACGGCGGATGCGGCGGATGCGCCGGTCGCCGGACAGGTGCCGGGTGCGGAAACGGTTGACCCGGCGGTCGCCGGCGCGCCGGACGACATCGCCGGCGAGGCCGCCGTGAACGGCCTCGCCGCCCCGGTCGCCGCGCAGGCGTCCGCCGCCGAGCAGGTGGTGCAGGGCCAAGACGGTCCCCAGCCCGCCGAGGGCCATGACGGTGTGTACGCGCCGCGGACCGAGGAAGCCGTGCCGGTCGCCGCCGAGCCCGCCCAGGTGCCGGTCGCCCAGGTCGCCGAGGCGACCGCCGTCGCCGCGCAGCCGGTCCAGGAGGCGCTGGTCGCCGAGGCGCCGGGCGCGCCGGAGGCCGGGGCCCCCGTGCAGGCCGAGGTTCAGGTTCCGGGTGCCGTCGAGGACGCCCGACCGACCGAGCCGGTCGCCGTCGAGGCCGTCCAGGTGGCCGAGCCGGTCGAGCCCGTGGTCGTCGAGGCCGTCCAGGCGGCCCAGCCGGTCGAACCCGTCGCCGTCGAGGCCGTCCAGGCGGCCCAGCCGGGCGAGCCCGTGGCCGTGGAGGCTCCCGTGGCCGTGGCGGCCGAGGTGCCGGTCGTGCCCGCGCCGGTTCCTCACCAGCTTCCCGACGCCGCCGGTCAGCCGGTCGCCGAGCCCGTCGAGCCGGTTGCCGTGGACGCCGTCCAGGCCGCCGAGCCGGTTGCCGTCGAGGCTGTCCCGGCCGTCGAGCCGGCTGCCGTCGAGGCCGTTCAGGCCGCCGACGCCGTCCAGCCCGTCGCCGCCCCGGTCGAGCAGGCCGAGGCGACCGAGGCTCCCGTCGCCCCCGCGCCGGTCGTTCACCAGGTCCAGGGTCCGCAGTCGGTCGAACCCGCGGCCCAGGACGCCGAGCCCGTGCCGAGCGCGCCCCAGCCGGGAGGTCCGCCCCCGGCCCCGGCCCCGGCCCCGGTCGAGGCGCAGCCCCTGCCCCAGCCGACGGCCCAGGACCAGACCGGCCCGGCAGTCCCCCCCGCCGAGCCCGTCCCGGCGGGCGACCCCGCCGTACCCACCTCGGTCCCCGGCCCCGAGCAGCCCGCCGAGGCCGTCCCGGCACCGGTCGCCGCCGTGGCCGTGGACCCGCAGGCCGCCGTCGCCGCGGAGGCCGAGGCCCCGCAGCCGCGACCCGCCGCCGACCCGGCCCCCGTCGCGCCCGCGCAGCCGCAGGACGCTTCGGCGCCCGTCGAGGCCCCGGCCCCGCAGCCCGCAGTCCCGGCGGAGGCCCCCGGGCAGCCCGCCCCCGCCGCCGAGCAGGTGCCCGGCGTCCCCCTGGAGCCGGGTCCCGAGCAGCCGCTCGGGGAGTTCGTGCCGGTGGAGGGGCAGGTGCCGAGCACGCCGCACCTGGCGCCGACCCCGCCGCACCCTCTCGTCCTGCCCGCCCAGGGCCCCGCGCCGCAGGCCACCGTGCCCGCGCCCCGCGAGGCCGAGGCCGCGCCGCACGCGACGACCCCGGAGCCCGCTGCCGCCGCGCAGGAGCCCGCTGCCGCCGCGCAGGGGGAGACCCCGGCCGAAGCGGCACCGGCACCCGCGCCGGGATCCACCGGTCCGGCCGCCCCCGGCTACGACGATGCCGAGCGCGAGGCCGTACTGAAGGTCATGCGCGAGCGCCGCGACATCCGCAACGGCTTCCGCAACGACCCCATCCCGCACGAGGTGCTGCTCCGCGTCCTGGAGGCCGCCCACACCGCGCCCTCCGTCGGCCACTCGCAGCCCTGGGACTTCGTCGTCATCCGGTCCGCCGAGACGCGCAACACCATGCACGAACTGGCCATGCGCCAGCGCGAGGCATACGCGAAGTCGCTGCCCAAGGGCCGGGCGAAGCAGTTCAAGGAACTGAAGATCGAGGCCATCCTCGACACTCCCGTGAACATCGTCGTCACCGCCGACCCCACCCGTGGCGGCCGGCACACGCTGGGCCGTTACACCCAGCCCCAGATGGCGCCGTACTCCGCGGCGCTCGCCGTCGAGAACCTCTGGCTCGCGGCCCGCGCCGAGGGCCTCGGCGTCGGCTGGGTCAGCTTCTTCGACGAGCGCGAGATGGTGCGCGCCCTCGGCCTGCCCGAGCACCTGGAGGTCATCGCCTACCTGTGCGTAGGCTACGTCGACGAATTCCCGGACGAGCCGGAGCTGATGCAGGCCGGCTGGTCCAAGCGACGCCCCCTGTCCTGGGTGGTGCACGAAGAGACGTACGGCCGCCGCGCCCTGCCCGGAGAGGAACCCCACGACCTGCTTGCCGAGACCGTCGCCCAGATCCGCCCGCTCGATGCCAAGGCCCTCGGTGAGGCCTGGGAGCGCCAGAAGCGCATGACCAAGCCGGCCGGCGCGCTCGGCATGCTGGAGATCATCTCCGCGCAGCTGTCCGGTCTCTCCCGGCAGTGCCCGCCGCCGATCCCGGAGCCCGCCGCCGTCGCCATCTTCGCGGGCGACCACGGTGTGCACGCCCAGGGCGTCACCCCCTGGCCCCAGGAGGTCACCGGTCAGATGGTGGCCAACTTCCTGGGCGGGGGCGCGGTCTGCAACGCCTTCGCCGCCCAGGTCGGCGCCGAGGTGTGCGTCGTGGACGTCGGCGTCGCCACCGACCTGCCCGCCACCCCGGGGCTGCTGCCCCGCAAGATCCGCGGCGGCACGTCCGACATGACCGCCGGGCCCGCGATGACCCGCGAGGAGGCCAAGGCGGCCATCGAGGTCGGCATCGAGACCGCCCGCGACCTGGTCGCGGCCAGCAACAAGGCGCTGCTCACCGGTGAGATGGGCATCGCCAACACCACCGCGTCCGCCGCGCTGATCTCCGTCTTCACCGGCGTCGACCCGGCCGAGGTCACCGGCCGCGGCACCGGCATCAACGACGAGACGCTGGCCCGCAAGACCGAGGTGGTCCGGCGCGCCCTGGAACTCCACCAGCCGGACCTGGCCGACCCCGTCGGCGTCCTCGCGGCCATCGGCGGCTTCGAGCACGCGGCGATGGTGGGCCTGCTGCTCGGCGGCGCGTCCCTGCGTACGCCGGTCATCCTGGACGGCGTCAGCGCGGGTGCCGCGGCCCTCGTGGCCCGCGCCATCGCCCCGGAGGTCCTCGCGGCCTGCATCGCCGGCCACCGCAGCGCCGAACCCGGCCACGTCGCCGCCCTCAACAAGCTCGGCCTGCGCCCCCTGGTGGACCTCGACCTCCGCCTCGGCGAGGGCACGGGCGCGCTCCTCGCCCTGCCGCTGGTGCAGAGCGCGGCGAGGGCGATGCACGAGGTGGCGACGTTCGACTCGGCGGGCGTCACCGAGAAATAGGTCCCCAGGGGCTTCGGCAGGGCGGTTCCGGTTGCCGCCCTGCCGTACTGCCGCACCGTCGTGACCAGCCCCCGGACACCTGCCCCGGCCTCACCGCTGCCCACGTAAAATCCGCACGTCAGGGCCACCACAACGTCCCCGGAGGAGCCATGGCCGAACACCCCGCCTACCCCGTAGGGCTCCGCCTCTCCGGCCGCCGCGTCGTCGTCCTCGGCGCCGGCCAGGTCGCCCAGCGCCGGCTCCCCGCCCTCATAGCGGCGGGCGCGGACGTCATCGTGGTGTCCCCCGAGGCGACCCCCTCCGTCGAGGCGATGGCGGACGCGGGCGAGATCACCTGGCACAGGCGGCGGTACGAGGACGGCGACCTCGCCGACGCCTGGTACGCCCTCATCGCCACCAGCGACCAGGAGACCAACTCCGCCGCCTCCGCCGAGGCCGAGCGCCACCGCGTGTGGTGCGTCCGCTCCGACGACGCCGACCGGGCCACCGCATGGACCCCGGCCACCGGCACCAGCGCGGGCGTCACCGTCGCCGTCCTCACCACGGACGCCCGCGGCCGCGACCCGCGGCACACCGCCGCCATCCGCGACGCGGTCGTCGAGGGCCTGCGCGACGGCACCCTCGTCGCCCCCCACCACCGCACCCGCACCCCCGGCGTCGCCCTGGTCGGCGGCGGCCCCGGCGACCCCGACCTGATCACGGTCCGCGGCCGTCGGCTGCTCGCCGAGGCGGACGTCGTGATCGCCGACCGGCTCGGCCCGCGCGACCTGCTCGCCGAACTCCCGCCGCACGTCGAGGTGATCGACGCGGCGAAGATCCCGTACGGCCGGTACATGGCCCAGGAGGCCATCAACAACGCGCTGATCGAACACGCCAGGCAGGGCAGGTCGGTCGTACGGCTCAAGGGGGGCGACCCCTTCGTCTTCGGCCGGGGCATGGAGGAGGTCCAGGCGCTCGCCGAGGCCGGCATCCCCTGCACCGTCGTGCCGGGCATCTCCAGCTCCATCTCGGTGCCGGGCGCGGCCGGCATCCCGGTCACCCACCGGGGCGTCGCCCATGAGTTCACGGTCGTCAGCGGCCATGTGGCGCCCGACGACGAGCGTTCGCTGGTCGACTGGCCGTCGCTGGCCAGGCTCACCGGCACGCTGGTGATCCTGATGGGCGTCGACAAGATCGGGAAGATCGCCGAGACGCTCGTCGCGCACGGCAGGTCCCCGAAGACCCCGGTCGCGCTGGTGCAGGAGGGTACGACGGCCGCGCAGCGCCGGGTCGACGCCACCCTCGCCACGGTCGCCGAGACCGTCCGCGCCGAGGACGTGAAGCCCCCGGCGGTCATCGTGATCGGCGAGGTCGTGACGCGGGGCCTCGCGCCGACCGTGTGACCGAATCCCCCTTGATCACGCGTAACCTCGGGTAACGCACCCCTACCCAGCCGTTGGCACCACACCCAGGACAAGGCAGTATCACCCTGTGGCCGATCTCATCACCGTCGACGATCCCGACGACCCGCGTCTTTCCGACTACACGGACCTGACCGACGTCGAACTGCGCCGCAAGCGCGAGCCCGCCGAGGGCCTGTTCATCGCCGAGGGCGAGAAGGTCATCCGCAGAGCCAAGGAAGCGGGCTACGCGATGCGCTCCATGCTGCTCTCGGCGAAGTGGATCGACGTCATGCGCGACGTCATCGACGAACTCCCCGCCCCCGTCTACGCGGTGAGCCCGGAACTCGCCGAGCGCGTCACCGGCTACCACGTGCACCGCGGCGCGCTCGCCTCCATGCAGCGCAAGCCGCTGCCGACCGCCGCCGCACTGCTGGGCTCCGCCCGCCGCGTGGTGGTCATGGAAGCGGTCAACGACCACACCAACATCGGCGCGATCTTCCGCTCGGCGGCCGCCCTCGGCATGGACGCGGTCCTGCTCTCGCCCGACTGCGCCGACCCGCTGTACCGGCGCAGCGTCAAGGTGTCGATGGGCGCGGTGTTCTCGGTGCCGTACGCCCGCCTGGAGAACTGGCCGAAGGGCCTGGAGCAGGTCCGCGAGGCCGGCTTCACCCTCCTCGCCCTCACCCCCGACGAGAAGGCCCGCAGCCTGGACGAGGCCGCCCCGCACACGATGGACAGGGTCGCCCTGATGCTGGGCGCCGAGGGCGACGGCCTCTCCACCCAGGCCCTCGTCGCCGCCGACGAATGGGTCCGCATCCCCATGTCCCACGGCGTCGACTCACTGAACGTGGGTGCCGCCGCCGCGGTCGCCTTCTACGCGGTGGCGACGGGCCGCCCGCGGTCCTGACTCCACGACCGGTCGGCCCGGCGCCGAGGCGGGCCGGCTCGCCAGGGGCGCGTCGAGGCCCGGCGATCCCTCCGTCGTCCGCGCGGGCCACTTCGCGGGCGTGATGCCCCGCGGCCAGAAGTCCCCTGGTGAGTGCGCCGCATCGGCCCCGACGGATCGCGGAAGTCCGTCATGGACCGGATGCGCGCGGCCCCCGGCGGACGACGCCGCGTGGGGCGACGTGCGGGGGAGCTTCACCGAACCACCAGGGCCCTCGGCCCCGCCGGTCGACCACGGACACCCACCGCGCGGTGCGCCCTCACCCTCCGGCGCCGCGGTCCGCGGGGGAGGAGCCGGGCGGGTCGGCGTACGGCCGTGTGTCACCGGCCGTACGCGACGGGGCGACCGGCGTCTGCTGCGACGGCCGTACCCCCGCGCCGAACGCGCCGCCGAAGCCGTTGCCCAGGCCCCGGGCCGGGCCCTGGCAGCCCTGGGCCAGGGCGATGCCGAGGGCCACGAGCAGGGTCACCACGACGAACACGGTGAGGCGCTGCCGGAGCAGGCGGGGATTGGCGGGACGCAGGCCGGTCTTCGTGGTGCGCGGGGCCGGGCGCCGGGCGTTGCCGCGGGTGCCGGGACGGCTTTTGCCGGTGGAGCGGGGGCCGCTGCCACGCTGGTCCGGGGTGGGCCGTGCCGTGCCCGGCCGGGAGGTGGCGTTGCCGCCGCGGGAGGTGCTGCCGCCGCGCGAGGGCACCCCGCCGCCCCGGGACGAGGCGCCGCGCGGCAACGGTGTGCCGGGGGCCTGGCGGCGTGTGGCGCGCTGCGTGTCCGGATACGTGTCGGCGAGCCGCCCGGTGGGCCGGTCCGCCTCCGCCGCGCGCGGGGAGGGCGGTCGCGCCTCGCTCTGGCCCTGCGCCTCGCGGGCCGCGATCTCCTTGAGCCGCAGGGACAGTTGGAGCGTGCTGGGCCGGTCCTCGGGGTCCTTCGCCAGACAGGCCCGGATCAGCGGGGCGAGCGCGTCGGGCACGCCGTGCAGCTGCGGCTCCTCGTGCACCACCCGGTACAGCATCACCTCGGAACTGCCGTGCCCGAAAGGGGAGTCGCCGGTCGAGGCGTAGGCGAGGGTCGCGCCCAGCGAGAAGACGTCCGTGGCCGGGGTGACGGCCGCCCCGCGCACCTGCTCGGGGGCGAGGAAGCCGGGGGAGCCCACGGCGGTGCCCACATGGGTGAGGGTGGAGGCACCGGTGGACCAGGCGATGCCGAAGTCGATGATCCGCGGCCCCTTGGGGGACAGCAGGATGTTGGAGGGCTTGAGGTCCCGGTGGACGACCCCCGCCTCGTGCACCGCGACCAGGCCCTCGGACAGCGCCGCGCCGATCGCCGCCGCGTCGGCCGCGAGGAGCGCGCCCTCGTCGGCGACCCGGTCGTGCAGGGACGGCCCGGGGACGTACTGGGTGGCGAACCAGGGGCGGTCGGCCTCCAGGTCGGCGGCCACCAGCCGGGCCGTGCAACCGCCCCGGATGCGACGGGCCGCGGAGACCTCGCGTGCGAAACGCGAGCGGAACTCCTGGTCCTCGGCGAGATCGGGCCGGATCACCTTCAGGGCGACCCGCTGCCCCTTCTTGTCGGAGCCGAGGTAGACCACGCCCATTCCGCCCGCGCCGAGCCGTCGGTGAAGCCTGAACGAGCCGACGACGCGCGGGTCCTCGCGCCTCAGGCGCATCATCGCCATGTTCATCCCCGCTGCCCGGTCCCTCTGACGTGGCACAGCTTACGTTTCCCGGGCCGCCCGCGCGCAGAGGCCGCGCCCTCTCGGCGCGACGGATTGTGCGCGCCGCCGGGCCGAGGTGAGACACGGTCAGGAGACCTGCGGCTACGGCCCTCTTGAGCCGCCGCCAACGTCAACCGGGCGCGTCCACAGGGACGTTGAACCCGCCACGACCAGGGGACCCCGTCCTCCCCTCCGTCGCCGGAACCCGCCGCGGACGCCCCGCTCCACCCGTCGTCGACCGGTGCCCGGACGGCACCCGGCGTCCGCTCCATGACCGTCCCGAGTGATCGAAGTCACGCGTTCCGGTGCGCTGTCCGCGTCCGACATGCCCGACACGGTGGGCGACCCCTCAGGGAAGACCCCGAGACCCGGGACCGGCTCTCCACCCAGGGGAGTAGGCCGCGGCCGGGGGCTCATCCTCCGGGAGGCCCGGCAATAGGTACGAGGGCATGACGCCCGGTTCGCGCCCCGCGCCTAGATTTGAGGTCAAGCGGCGGGTGCAGCGCTCGTCCCCCGAGGTCGGACACCCGCCGCTGTCACAGACAACCGAGACGGTCAGGAGAGGGACCATGACCCACCCGGCACCGCGACGCACCGCGTTCGCATCCCGCCGCGCGGGTCGCCGCCACCCGCTGGTGGCGACGCTCATGGCCCTTCCCCTGGCGGCCCTGCTCCTGCTCGTCTTCGACGGCTGGGAGACGGTGGCCACACAGGCGTCGTCCGTGGGTGCGATGCTGGGGCGCTGAGCGGCGACCCCAGGCCCGGAAGAGCGGTCCGGGCGGGGACATCCATCCATGAAACCCCGTGGGGACGGGGGTGCGACGGACGGCACATATGCCGGCGCAGCTGGGGAGCTGCGCCGGCATAGCCGTTCCCTGCCGGGGAGGCTGCCGGGGACGCCGACCCGCCATCGCCGTGACAGCCGTCGGGCGACCGTGCCGCCGCCGTGACCGAGCGTGCCGCCGCCGTGACCGAGCGCGCTGTCGCCCGCGCCCCGGGGCACCGGCCGGCTCCGGTGAGCGACCCGGCCTCCGCCCGGCGCGCCGCAACCGCCACCCCCACCCCACCGTCGTATTTCTCACCACACCCCGTCCCCCCCCGAGGCCCCGTGAACATCGTCCCCGCCCTCGTCGCGCACGCCCGCGCCACGCACCCCCACCGCGCCGCCGCCCCCACCACCCTCGCCGACCGCCCCGACGCCACCGTCATCCGCCTCGGGGACACGGTCGTCAAGGCCCACGCCCCCGGCACCGACCCCACCCACCTGGCCCGACGCCTCGAAACCGCCGCCGAGCTGCCCGGTATCCTCCTGCCCCCGCTCACCCCCACCGCGGAGAACCTGCACGACCGCCCGGTGACCTACTGGCCGTACGGCACCCCCGTGGACCCCGCCGCCCCCGCCGCGGCCCCCTGGGAAGCCGTCGCCACCCTCCTCGCCCGGCTGCACCACGCCGTCCCGCACCCCGCCCTGCCCCCGATGCGCGGCCCCGCCAAGGCCGCCCGCGCGATCACCCGCCTCCACGCGGCCCTCCGCGCGGCGCCCCACCCCGCCGCCCGTCCCGTCCTCGACGCCTGGGCCGCCCTTCCCGCCTGGGCCCGTGCCGAGGCCCCGATGCCCGGCCCGCGAGCGGTCTGCCACGGCGACCTCCACCTCGGCCAACTCGTCCGGCATCCCGCCCCCGACGGCCCCTGGCGGCTGATCGACGTGGACGACCTGGGACTCGGCGTCCCCGCCTGGGACCTCGCCCGCCCCGCCGCCTGGTACGCCTGCGGACTCCTCCCGCCCGACGACTGGACCCGCTTCCTGGCCGCCTACCGGCGGGCAGGCGGTCCGGCCGTCCCGGCGGACGGCGACCCCTGGGCCGCCCTGGACGTCCCGGCCCGCGCCCTCAGCGCCCAGACGGCCGCCCTGGCGATCACCAAGGCGCTCGCCGCGGACCGCCCGCTGGACGAGATCGAGCAGGCCGTCGTCGACGCCTGCGCCCGCATGCCCGCCCCGTGACGTCCGTTCTCCCGGAAGGTGGTTGCAACCACGCGCGGTGGAACGGAGTCTGTCCTGGGGAAACACCAAGCAGTACCGACCGGCGAGGAGTTGAGCCGACGATGCAGTGTCCGAAGTGCCACGCACCCATGCAGACGTACAACCGCAGCGGCGTCCAGATCGAGCAGTGCGGCGGGTGCCGCGGCATCTTCCTCGACTACGGCGAGCTGGAGGCCCTGACCCAGCTGGAGTCCCAGTGGTCCAAGCCCGCCCCGCCGGCCCCGCCCGCCGCCCCGCAGGGGTACCCGGCCCCCTCCGCGCCCGCCTGGGGCGCCCCGTACGGCGGTCACGGCGGCGGTCACTACGAGCACGGCCACCACGGCCACCACGGTCACCACCACCGGAGCTTCACCCACATGCTGTTCTCCAGCTGAGGGACGACGAAAGCCCCCGGCCGACGGCCGGGGGCTTTCTGCTGTGTGGACGATACTGGGATTGAACCAGTGACCTCTTCCGTGTCAGGGAAGCGCTCTCCCGCTGAGCTAATCGTCCGCGGACAGTGATCCGGGGACCACGGTCAGTGCGCGATACTGGGATTGAACCAGTGACCTCTTCCGTGTCAGGGAAGCGCTCTCCCGCTGAGCTAATCGCGCGGGTGTGGATCTTCGAGAGACCCGGGACCTCCGGCTGACCGGCGATCCAGTGGACGATACTGGGATTGAACCAGTGACCTCTTCCGTGTCAGGGAAGCGCTCTCCCGCTGAGCTAATCGTCCTTGGAGGTGGAGACGGGATTTGAACCCGTGTAGACGGCTTTGCAGGCCGTTGCCTCGCCTCTCGGCCACTCCACCAGGAGTGTAGGGGATCGGGACGACCCCTTCTTCCTTCGAGCGGACGACGAGGCTCGAACTCGCGACCTCAACCTTGGCAAGGTTGCGCTCTACCAACTGAGCTACGTCCGCTTGTCGTTTCGTTCCGCTTCCGCGTCCCGGCGACGTGTTGAACTCTAGCGGATTCCCGGGCCAGTACAAAAACGCGTTTGCGCAGCGTGCTGCGCTGCACCCGGCGCAGGCGGTGGTCAGGGGCCCCTCCGGGACATCCCCGGGTCACCTCCACGACACCCACCTAGACTCGGGCACGTGCTCCACCATGCTCCTGGCCTTCCCCCGCTGGCCCGCTTCGGCGACCGCCTCGCGACCGGCCTCCTCGATGTCACCAGCGATCCCGCCGCCCTGGAATCCACCGGCTTCTGGGCCGTGTGCGCGGACTTCGAGGGCCGTCTGACCTGCGCACGCTTCGCGGACGTACGACAGGAACCGGTGCCCGCCCCCGTGCCCGGCGGCTGGCACGGCCCCGCCGTGGGGGACTGGGTCTCCTCCCTGGACCGCGCCTCCTACACCGCGGCCGTCCGCCGCGTCCGCGCCCACATAGCGGCCGGCGAGGTCTACCAGGCCAACCTCTGCCGGGTGCTCAGTGCGCCGATCGCCCCCGACGCCGACGTGGACGCCCTGACCGCCCTGCTGGCCCGCGGCAACCCGGCACCGTACGCCGGAACGATTCGCCTGCCCGCGCACGGTGTGGAGATCGCCACCGCGTCCCCGGAGCTGTTCCTGCGCCGCGACGGGCGGACCGTGGAGTCCGGACCCATCAAGGGCACCGGCCGCACCGAGGCGGACCTCCTGGAGAAGGACTACGCCGAGAACGTGATGATCGTGGACCTGGTCCGCAACGACATCGGGCGCGTCTGCGCCACCGGCAGCGTCACCGTCCCGGACCTGTGCGTGGTGGAGAAGCACCCCGGCCTCGTCCACCTCGTCTCCACCGTCCGCGGCGAGCTGCGCGCGGGCGCGGGCTGGCCCGAGCTGCTCGCCGCCGCCTTCCCGCCCGGTTCCGTGACCGGCGCGCCCAAGTCCAGCGCCCTCAGGATCATCGAGGCCCTGGAGCCGGCCCCGCGCGGCCCCTACTGCGGCGGCATCGGCTGGGTCGACGCCGACCGGGGTACCGGCGAGCTGGCCGTGGGCATCCGCACCTTCTGGATCGACCGCGCCGCGGGCGTCCTGCGCTTCGGTTCCGGCGCCGGCATCACATGGGGCTCGGACCCCGAGGGGGAGTGGCGGGAGACCGAGCTGAAGGCGTCCCGCCTGCTCGCGGTAGCGTCGGGGGCGTACGAGCGAAGTGGAGAGGCGTGCACATGAGGATCTGGCTGGACGGCGGGCTGCGGGACATGGACTCCGCGCGGGTCTCCGTCTTCGACCACGGGCTGACCGTCGGCGACGGCGTCTTCGAGACCGTGAAGGCGGTCGAGGGCCGCACCTTCGCACTCACCCGGCACCTCGACCGGCTCACCCGCTCGGCCCGGGGACTCGGTCTGCCCGACCCCGACCACGACGAGGTCCGCGAGGCCTGCGCCGCCGTGCTCGCGGCCAACCCGATGCCGCTCGGGCGGCTGCGGATCACCTACACCGGCGGCCACGGTCCGCTCGGCTCCGACCGCGGCGAGCACGGTACGACCCTGGTGGTCGCCCTCGGCGAGACCACGCGCCGCCCGGACACCACGGCCGTGATCACCGTCCCCTGGACCCGCAACGAGCGCGGTGCCCTCACCGGCCTGAAGACCACCTCGTACGCCGAGAACGTCGTCGCCCTCGCCCGCGCCCACGAACAGGGCGCCTCCGAGGCGCTGTTCGGCAACACCGTCGGCCAACTGTGCGAGGGCACCGGCTCGAACGTCTTCGTCGTCCTGGACGGCGAGATCCACACGCCACCGGTCGCCTCCGGCTGCCTCCCCGGCATCACCCGTGCCCTCGCCGTCGAATGGACGGGCGCCAGGGAAACCGACCTCCCCCTCGACGTGTTGACCCACGCCGACGAGATCTTCCTGACCTCCACCCTGCGCGACATCCAGGCGGTCCACCGGGTGGACGACCGCGAACTGCCGGACACGCCGGGCCCGGTGACCACGAAGGCGATGCGGATCTTCGAGGAGCGCGCGGGGCAGGACCCGGACCCGCGGTGACGCGGTAGCACGGGCGCGGGCTCGGTGGGCCGGCTTCGGTCCGGGCCGCCGGGACCACGCGTGAGCGCGTCTCGGACGGGCCGGGCGGTGTGCCGGTCCGCGGCCCGCCGGCTCCGGGGCGCGGAGGCGCGGGGCTGACACCGCGATCCGGGCGGACGATGGGGTGGGCGCGCGTGCGCGGGGGCCGGTCGGCCGTCGGGAGCGGGTCGCGGCCGGTGGGCCGGGCCGCGCGGGCCGGCCGTGACCCGGGCGGGACCCGGCCGTCGGCCCGGTGCTTCGACCTGACCCGTGTCCCGGGCGGGACGCCGGCCCGAGCCTCGGCGAACCGGCTGACTCCGGCCGCCGCCCTGGGTAGAACAGCTGTGATGACCACGACCCTGCGGCCCCTTGAGCCGCTTCAGCAGCATCCCGACGGCACCCGTTCGCGCCGCTACCAGGTGTGCGTGAACAGCCGTCCCGTGGGCGAGATCCACCTCGGGACCTCGCCGTCCCTCGGGGACACGGTGGCCCGCGTCGACGACCTGCGGATCGCCGAGGCCGACCGCCGCCGCGGCCGGGGGACGGTCGCCGCGCTCGCCGCGGAGGAGGTGGCGCGCGGCTGGGGCTGCCGGCAGATCGAGACCGTCGTACCGGCGGCCTCGGCGGACATCGCGCTGCGGCTGTTCGGCGCCCTCGGCTACACCCTGCGCAATCGCGGCATGGAGAAACGCCTCGACGCCGCCCCGCCCGCGCTGCCGCCGGGCAGCCGCGCACGGCCCATGTCCGAGGCCGAGTTCGCGGACTGGCAGGCCCACGAGCACGAGCGCTACATCCGTACGTGGGCCGAGCGGGGCGTCCCCGAGGCGATCGCCCGCGCCAAGGCCCGCGACGACCATGCCCGGCTGCTGCCGCGGGGACTCTCGACGGAGGGCATGCTCTTCAGCGTCCTGGAGCACGAGGGGACCCGGGTCGGCACCCTGTGGCTGGCCCTGCGGGAGGACGCGGCGTACGTGTACGACGTCGAGGCGGACGCGGCCGGGCGCGGCCAAGGGCACGGCCGGGCGCTCATGCTCCTCGCGGAGCGCCAGGCACTGGAGGCCGGCCGGCCGCTCCTCGGCCTCAACGTGTTCGCGGGCAACACCCCGGCCGAGCGGCTGTACGAGTCACTCGGCTACGAGACGGTGACGTACTCCTTGTCGAAGCCGCTGCTGTAGGCAGGCCGGTCCAAGGGGGCGGCGCGGCATCGCGGAGGCGGAGGAGTCCTCAGGCGTCACGCTCGCCCAGCAGGCGGTCGGCGATCTCCTCGATCCGCTCGCGCAGCCCCTCCTGGCTCTTGCCGCCGTCCAGCCGCTCGCCGCCGATGACGTACGTCGGGGTCCCCGTCACGCCGATCGCCTTGCCCTCGGCCTGGTCGGCGTCGACGATCAGGATGTGCCGGCCGTCGATCAGCGCGGTGTCGAACTCCTCGGCGTCCAGACCGAGTTCACGGGCCACCTCGACCAGGAGGGGCTCTCCCTCCCGGCCCAGTTCCCCGACCCGCTCCAGGACGGCCTCCACGTACGGCCAGCCGCTGCCCTGCGCCAGCGCCTCCTCGGCGGCCTGGGCGGCCGCGAAGGCGTGCTTGTGCCGCTCCAGCGGGAAGTGCCGCAGCCGCACGTCCAGCCGGTCGCCGTAGCGGGCACGCAGGGCGCGCACGTCGTCCAGGGCGGTACGGCAGTCGGGGCACTGGAGTTCGCACCAGACGTCGAGGACGAGGGCGTCGGTGCGCACGGGGGAGGAGTCGCTCATGCCCTCCAGTCTTCCAGGCCGGCCACGACCACCCCAACGCGGACCTCGGCTCGGCCCCCGGCGGGCTCGGCGTCTCTCCCCACGCCCTCGGCCACCGGCACCCGAGGAGGAGGCGACCCGGAGATCTCCCTGATGTGCGGCTCGGGGCATGGCCCCGTGCGGGCCGGGCGGTGCAGGATGGAAGGGACGAAGCGCCACACGTCGGCCGTACCGGAGTACCGGAGGGCCGCTGGTGACGCGCCGACCTTCCACCCGACCGAGCCCGCCAGGAGGACCGGATGATCGCCGAGACAGTCTGCTCCGCCGTGTCCGCGGCGGGCCTGGGTATCGCGGTGGTCACGGCCTATCGCAGGCGCTTCCTGTCGGCGGCCCGCATCGCGGCCTACGCGCTGGTGCCGGTCGGCCTCGTGATGACGGGCATCGTGGGCTGGCTCGCGGACACCGCGTTCAGCCCCACCGCCTGGGCGGGCTTCGGCGTGCTGGCCGCGGCCTGGCTGCTGTTCGCCGGCACCCGCGCGGTGGAGCGCCGCAGGGCCGGCGCGGGCCCGGAGCGCGGGGCGGCGTCCGACACCGGCAGGACGCGGCCGGGCACCACGGCACCCACGTCATCCGCTCCGGCGCTGGGGCGGGGCCAGGGGAAGCGTCCGACGTCCGGCGACGACTTCAGCGACATCGAGGCGATCCTCAAGAAGCACGGCATATGACAGTCACATGAGTTGCCGGGGCGTCACAGTGGGTCCGCGGACGTCCGGAATCGTTCACCAGCCGAAGCGAGCCGGACGAGAGATCACGGGAATCGGCGAACTCCCGCAAGATCGTGAGTCTTGATCGCTGACGAGGGCCCGTGTGCGCCATGATCGGCCGCGAGATGCTGGATACGACGCAGAGCGAGGCCGCGCCGCCGAAGGACGAGCCGCGCGGGTGCCTCTTCGCCCTTTCCCAGCCACCGCTGATGATCTTCCTGGCGGTGATCGGGTGTCTGATCCTCATGGCTGCGCTGCACGATCTGCTGTTGCTGTGAGCCGTACACGTCCGTCCCGGCGCCACCCGCCGGGACCGACGTCGCCCCCTGGAGCGCTGCCGTTCACCCGCCCGGCCCAAGCCCGTCGGCCTCTCTTCCGGCCGAGACCACCGGCCTCTTCCGCCGGCCCCCCCGGGGACGGCTCAGCCCGTCGCCTCCTTGCGGCGCGCCCGGTACGCGGCGACATGCAGACGGTTGCCGCAGGTGCGGCTGTCGCAGTAGCGGCGGGAGCGATTGCGGGACAGGTCGACGAAGGCGCGGCGGCAGTCCGGGGCCTCGCAGCGGCGCAGGCGCTCCACCTCGCCGGCGACGACGAAGAAGGCCAGGGCCATGCCGCAGTCGGCGGCGAGGTGGTCGGCCACGGAGGCGCCGGGGGCGAAGTAGTGGACATGCCAGTCGTAGCCGTCGTGATCGGTCAGCCGCGGAGTGGTGCCCGCCGCCGCGACCAGTTCGTTGATCAGCGCGGCGGCGCTCCTGGCGTCCGGGGCCGCGAAGATCGCCGCGAACCGCGCCCGGACCGCCCGCACGGCCGACAGGTCGGTCTCCGACACCACCCCGACATCGCTGACCTCGTGGTTTCGTATGAAATCCGCGAGGGCCGGGACATCGGGCAGCCCGTCCGGCGCCGTCTCGTCCTCCGGCGCGGTGTTCACCAGGTCCACCACGGTGTCGAGGGCGCACCGGGTGTCGTGGGTGATCAGCACGTTTCGCTCCCTGGCCTGGGGGTCGGGCGGGCGCCCGCCGATGCTGGCCGATGGTAGCGACAACGTGTCCCTCGCAGGGGCCGCGTCCGGCCCCGACCGCCCGTGGAACGCCGTCACGGGGCCAGGAGGTCCCGGAGTCGCCGTGAGCGCGCCCAGGGCCGCCGCACGAGACCCCTGCGCGCACACGGACGGACCGACCCCGTTCCGTGAACGCTCACGGTGACGGCGCCGGCCTGTGCCGTATGCGGTTGTCGTGGCCCGAGCCGTCTCCCCGAGTGGACGGCGCCGGGCTGCTCGGAAGGGCGGCGGGCTAGCTTTCCGCCAGGATGTGCGAGAGCTCCTGATCCAGATCGAAGTGCCGATGCTCCGTGCCGGGCGGCACGGCGGCGTCGGTTCGCTTCAGGAAGGACTCCAGGGCCCGCGCGGGCGCCTCGAGCAGGGCCTCCCCCTCGGGGGAGCTGAGGGCGATGCAGACAACGCCCTGACCATGGCTGCGGGACGGCCAGACCCGGACGTCTCCGGTTCCGGTGGGCCGGTGCAGCCCCTCGGCGAGGAGGTCGCGGGCGAACACCCACTCGACGGTCTCCTCGGCTCCGGTGTGGAAGGTGGCGTGCACGGCGTAGGGGTCGGCCGTGTCGTACCGCAGGCCTGCGGGGACAGGCAGGGAGGACTCGCTCGACACAACGAGGCGCAGGTGCAGCTCGCAGCTGACCGTGGTGTTCATAAGCGCCAGGGCCTTTCGCTCAGTGTGCGCTCGGGGATTCGCACGTCGGCGAAATCGACATGCCACCTACGGTGCCGTTGTAAACCCCTCTGAGGGTTTTGCGTGTGTTTACGACACTCTTCCGGCCGAGAACTCGTACCGGATCTACGACCATTCCGGTGATGTGAATCACTCGGGTAGCGTTGTCGGTATGAATACGGGGAGTGACGATCCTGGGCTCGGGTCCCGCGCGCCCGAATTCATCAAGGCGCGCAGACTGCTGCACCGCGGCTGGCAGGCCGGCGTCTTCGTGATCGGCCTCGCGGTCGTGATCGCCGGCGTCGCCCTGCTCCCGCTGCCCGGACCCGGCTGGGTGGTGATCTTCGCGGGCATGGCGATCTGGGCGACCGAGTTCGTGTGGGCCCAGCTCGTGCTCCGCTGGACCAAACGCAAGGTCACCGCGGCGGCGCAGCGTGCCCTGGAGCCCGAGGTGCGCCGCCGTAACATCGCGCTGACGACGACCGGAGCGGTGATCGTCCTGGTGCTGGGCACGATCTACCTGGCGCGGTTCGGTCTCGTGCCGCCCTGGAGGACCGAGAACCGGTGAGCCGCCTCGCCGCCCCGCCCGGCCGTCGCCGCGGCCATGGTCGAGGGCACTCCCTGACATGGGGTAATGTTCTTCCTGCGCCGGGGCGATTAGCTCAGTGGGAGAGCGCTTCGTTCACACCGAAGAGGTCACTGGTTCGAACCCAGTATCGCCCACCCCGGATCGACGGCCCATCCGCGAAAGAGCGGATGGGCCGTCGTCGTATTCGCATGCCGTGACGAACCGTCACCCGGCGGGAGACATTCCGCTCGCGCGCAACTGGCCGAAAGTGTCCGGGCTTTACGGAAAGCCGCCCAGTTTCCCGGCCGCTGCCCCGGGAGTGCGGAATTCCGCGCGGCCCAAGGCCCGTGACGCCTGCGCAATCTGAGCCGGAATCAGCGGACGGCGCGAGCGGCCGCTCCGCGCGGCACACTCGACGCATGGACTGGAACCACTACCGCTTCCGCAGCCTGTGGCCCCTGCCCGCCCCGCCGGCCGCCGTCTACGCCGTGCTGGAACGGCCCGAGGACTACCCCCGCTGGTGGCCCCAGGTGCGCGCGGTGACCCGGATCGACGACTCCACCGGCATCCTCACCATCCGCTCGGCACTGCCGTACGCCATGACTGTCACCGCCCGCGAGAGGCGCCGTGACCCGGCAGCCGGGGTCCTGGAGATCGCCATGAGCGGCGACATCGAGGGCTGGGCGCGCTGGACGGTCACCGCCGCGGGCCCGGGGACGCTCGCCGTCTACGAGCAGGAAGCCGACGTCCGCAAGCCCCTGCTCCGGCGTCTCGCCGTGCCCGGTCGTGCGGTCTTCCGCGCCAACCACGGCCTGATGATGCGGGCCGGACGGCGCGGACTGCTGCGCCGGCTGCGAGCGGTTTGAAGGATCGGCGTCGGGACCTGTATTGTTCACTGCGTTCCCGGGCGATTAGCTCAGTGGGAGAGCGCTTCGTTCACACCGAAGAGGTCACTGGTTCGAACCCAGTATCGCCCACCGGGAGAGAGCCGGTCCGCACAGCGGACCGGCTCTTCTGATGCCAGAGGGGCGCCCTGGGCGAGGAGCAGGACGGGGACGGACCGAGACCCGGCGCCCGCAGGGAAGGCCGTCGGCACCACCGTGACCCACCCGCTGCTGAATGCCCTCCTCGGCCTCGCCCTCGCCGCCGCGCTGATCACGATCCTGCTGCTGCGCCTCGCCGGTCGCGACCGGCCCGCGCCCAGGGGCACCGACCCGGGCACGCCCGGCCCCACACCACCGCCGGGCCTGAACGCCGCCCAGGGCGGGCTCCTCGTCACCGAGCGGGTCGAGGCCCGGCACCGGACCGCCTGGCTGCTCGGCGCCGTCGCCGAGGGCCACCTCGTCCTCGGCGGCGGGACACACGCGCCGACGCTGCGGCGTCGCGCCACGAGCGCCGGGGCCTGCGACCCGGTCACCAGGGATGTCTTCCAGCGCGTCTTCGCCGGGCGCCGCGAGGTCGTCCTGGGGTCGTACGACCCGTGGTTCCGGGAGGGCTGGGAGGCGCTGGCCGGTCACCTGACCCGGTGGCAGGAGGGGTCCGGCCTGTGGGGCGCGGCCTCCCTGCGCCGGGCGCTGGCCGGGCGGTACGCCGGCATCGCCGCGAGTGTGCTCGGCTTCGTCTTCGCCGCCGTGGGCGCGGCGCTCGGCGGTGGCCGCCATACGGCGGGCGGCCCGCTGCTCATCGCGGGCGCGGTCGTCTTCGGTGCCGGTCTCGCACTGGCCCGGCGCGCCTGGGAACTCCAGCGGCGCACCCCCGAGGGCGGCGCCCAGCGGCTACGGGTCGAATCGTTCCGGCGCTGTCTCGCCGACCCCGCGGCCTTCCCCGGCACGGAACCCCTCGACGACGACCAGGTACGCCACTGCACGGCCTGGGCCGTCTCCCTGGACCTCGCCGCCGACTGGCGCGAAGCCGTGGAGACCTCCGCCGACCCCACCCGCCGACCCTCCTCCCGCACCGTCCGGCTGGGCCCCGCCCTCGCCCGGGCCCTCATCGGGACCGCGGTGGCGTCCGCCCGATCCCCGTCGTCCGGTGGGAGTTCCGGCGGCAGCTCGGGTGGCGGCAACTCATCCTCGGGCGTCGGCGGCGGAGCGGGCGGCGGCGGAGGCGGCTCCTGGTGAGTCCGCCCGCCGGGGCGACGCGCCGAGTCCGGGAGCGGGCGTCCTACGCCGCCGCCGGCATCTGCGGTCGTAGCGGCCACTCCGTGTCGACCGTCTCGTCCGAGCCGTTGCGGGCGAACCAGGACTGGAGGCCGCGGGCCTGGGCGGCGTGCCAGCCGGCCTGGAGGGTGTGGAGTTCGGCGGGGGAGAGGCGTTCGAGGCGGGTGGCGAAGCGGCGGCCCAGGGCGCGGACCACCTCCAGCGCCGCCAGCGCGTCCGTCGCCGCGTCGTGTGCCCCCTCCAGCTCCACGCCGTAGTGCGCGCACAGGTCGGTCAGCGTGCGCCGCCCCTTGCGGTAGCGGTCCAGATGCTTGTCCAGCACCCGCGGGTCCAGCACCCGCAGCGGCACCGAGGGGAACCACCGCTCCAGGGAGGACGCCCGGTGCCGGCGCAACTCCCGGTCCAGCAGCGTCAGATCGAACGGCGCGTTCATCACCACCAGCGGACGCCCCCGCGCCGCGTGCTCCGCCAGCTGCTCGGCTATCTCGAACACCACCGGCGCCGGCCAGCGCCCGTTGCGCTGCAGGTGCTCCTCCGTCAGCCCGTGCACCGCCGTCGCCTCCGCCGGCACCGGCACCCCCGGGTTCACCAGCCAGCGCGAGACCCGGGGCAGGGTCTGCGGCGCGTCCTGGACGACCACGGCGGCCGACACGATCCGGTCGGTCTCGACGTCCACGCCCGTGGTCTCCGTGTCGAAGGCGGCGAGCGGCCCCTCGTACCAGTACGTCATCCCAACCCAACTCCTCCATCACCCACGGCGGCTGACGTTCCGTCTTCTGCCTGTTTGGTGATACCCGGGCCGTTTGCGCCGTACGCCGGAAGGAGACAACAGGAGTACGGGTCTTTGCAGTTCAGCAGCCCGCAGCGGGGAAACTCTTGGCTTGGAAGGCTGTTGGTCATGGCCACTCTGCAGCCCGAGCGGGGCGGGCTGCTGCCCGAAGGCACGGGCACCGTCCGCGGCTCGCTCGCCACCACCGCCTGCATGGAGACGCTGCAGGTCGGCTATCTGCACGCGGTCGCCGCGGCGGCCGGCTGCTC
The DNA here is from genome assembly GCF_053598955.1 of Streptomyces sp. NPDC001056. NCBI lineage: Bacteria > Bacillati > Actinomycetota > Actinomycetes > Kitasatosporales > Streptomycetaceae > Streptomyces > Streptomyces sp. NPDC001056. The sequence continues at coordinate 147,823 of NZ_JBSFLI010000008.1, forward strand.
GCTGTCCCAGCCCTTCCCGGACAACGGCATCGACTGGCACGTCAGCCACAGCGCGCCGGGCCACACGGTCGACGACGAGGTCACCATCAAGGTCCAGCTGAAGGCGACGTACCAGATCCCGCCCCACCCCCCGGGCCGCGCCTTCTCCTTCACCCTCGACAACGACCACCTGCGCAAGCTCGCCCGCACCCCCGTCACGGTGCACAAGATCCTCGTCGTGATGCTGGTCCCGCGCGCCCAGGACGACTGGCTGCGCGCCGGCCACGACCGGCTCGACCTGAGGCACTGCTGCTACTGGGTCAACCTGGCCGGCCACCCCATCACCGGCCGGCACCGGACCACCGTGCGGATACCGACCACACGCATCTTCGACGACCGGGCGCTGTGCGAGATCATGACCCGCGTCGGGACGGGAGGCAGACCATGAGGACCGGTCCCCACGAGGAGCCGGTGCCGCGGCCGCGCCCCGACGCCCTCCCCTGGCACCGCACACCCCGCGCCGCCGACGTCGACCCCGCGGTGCTCGGCGTCCTGCTGCGCCGGCACGGCTGGCAGCGGCGCGGCGGGTCCGCCGGACGCTACGGCCGCTGGACCCCGCCCGGACCGGGCGGCGGCGCGACCAGCCTGCTGGTGCCCGAAAGCCGGGCCTTCCCCGACAGCGACGACCTGCTCGGCGAGGCCCTGGACGCCCTCGCCCGCAGCGACACCCCCGCCGCCCGCGAGGTGCTCGTCTGCCTCGCCGTACCCAGCGACGAGATCCGCTGGTGGCGCGATGTCCCGAGCGGCCCGGCCGGCACCGCCTCCTGGGGCCGCGAGGAGCGACTGCGCGCCGCCGCCCGGCAGATGCTCCTCGCCGCCGCGCTCGCCACCCGTGCGCGCGCCGGGTACCACGGCGCCCGCCACCGCCGTGCCGCCACCGCACTCCTCGACGACGTCCTCGTCGGCCCCGCCACCGAGGACGGCCGGCTGACCGCCTTCGCGCCCGTGCCCGCCGCCCGGCCCCTCGCCGTCCGCCTCCAGCAGGCCCTGTACGCCGCCCGCGAGGCCATCGACTACCGGCGCGCCACCGGCGGCATGGACGCCTTCGACGGCGCCGTCGAGGCCGGCGTCAGCCGCGAGCTGACCGAAGCGCTCGGCGCCCTCGTGCGCGGCACCGAGGGGGCCCGGGTCTCCGTCGCCTGGGCCCCCGCCGCCGGCGTCCCCGAGGGCTGCGCCCCCGACGCCGAACCGGTCGAGTTCTCCCCGGGCGACCTGCCCGTGCTCCGCGACGCCGCCGCCCGCTACCTGCACGAGGAACCCTCCGTACCCGTGCGGATCACGGGCGCCGTCGTACGCATGCGCCGCTCCGGACCGCGCGGCGAGGGCACCGTACGGCTGCGCGTCCTCGCGGGCGCCGAGGTGCCGCACGTCCGCGCCACCCTGGACGAGGAGGACTACCGCATCGCGGGCCACGCCCACCTCGTCGGCCTCCCGGTGCGCGTGCACGGCCGGCTGGAGCGGCGCGGCGGCTTCCGCAGACTCACCGGCGCCTGCGGGGTCGTACCCGTACAGGTGGACGACGCCGAGCGGGACCGGCTGATGAAATCCCTCCAGGAGAACCTGGACTTCTTCGAGGAGGCTTGCGGAGAGACGTGAGAGGGCGGGGACACCGTCCGTAACCGTTTCGCGGTCGGCGCCCTCGGGTCGGTACGATCGCCTGTGCGCGCGCTCCTGGTATGGCGCCGCACCCACCTTCAGTCAGGAGAGACCGGTGTCAGACGTCCGTGTGATCATCCAACGCGATTCCGAGCGGGAAGAACGCGTGGTGACGACGGGCACTACGGCCGCCGACCTCTTCGCGGGCGAGCGCTCGATCATCGCCGCGCGCGTGGCCGGCGAGCTGAAGGACCTCGCCCACGAGCTGTCCGACGGCGACGAGGTCGAGGGTGTCGAGATCTCGTCCGAGGACGGCCTCAACATCCTCCGGCACTCCACCGCGCACGTCATGGCGCAGGCCGTGCAGGAGATCTTCCCCGAGGCCAAGCTGGGCATCGGCCCGCCGGTCAAGGACGGCTTCTACTACGACTTCGACGTCGACAAGCCGTTCACGCCCGAGGATCTCAAGGCCATCGAGAAGAAGATGCAGGAGATCCAGAAGCGCGGGCAGAGGTTCGCCCGTCGTGTCGTCACCGACGACGCCGCCCGCGAGGAGCTGGCCGACGAGCCGTACAAGCTGGAGCTGATCGGCCTCAAGGGCTCCGCGTCGCACGACGACGGCGCGGACGTCGAGGTCGGCGCCGGCGAGCTGACGATCTACGACAACCTGGACGCCAAGACGGGCGAGCTGTGCTGGAAGGACCTCTGCCGCGGTCCGCACCTGCCCTCCACCCGCCTCATCCCGGCGTTCAAGCTGATGCGCAACGCGGCCGCCTACTGGCGCGGCAGCGAGAAGAACCCGATGCTCCAGCGCATCTACGGCACCGCCTGGCCGTCCAAGGACGAGCTGAAGGCGTACCTGGAGTTCCTCGCCGAGGCCGAGAAGCGCGACCACCGCAAGCTCGGTGCCGAGCTGGACCTCTTCTCCATCCCCGAGCAGATCGGCTCCGGCCTCGCCGTCTTCCACCCCAAGGGCGGCATCATCCGCCGGACCATGGAGGACTACTCGCGGCGCCGCCACGAGGAGGAGGGCTACGAGTTCGTCTACACCCCGCACGCGACGAAGGGGAAGCTCTTCGAGACCTCGGGCCACCTGGACTGGTACGCCGACGGCATGTACCCGCCCATGCAGCTCGACGAGGGCGTGGACTACTACCTCAAGCCCATGAACTGCCCGATGCACAACCTGATCTTCGACGCGCGCGGCCGCTCGTACCGTGAACTGCCGCTGCGTCTCTTCGAGTTCGGGACCGTGTACCGGTACGAGAAGTCGGGCGTCGTGCACGGCCTCACCCGGGCCCGGGGCTTCACGCAGGACGACGCGCACATCTACTGCACCCGTGAGCAGATGTCCGAGGAGCTGGACAAGACGCTCACCTTCGTCCTCGGCCTGCTGCGGGACTACGGTCTGACCGACTTCTACCTGGAGCTGTCCACCAAGGACCCGGAGAAGTTCGTCGGCTCCGACGAGGTCTGGGAGGAGGCGACCGAGACCCTGCGCCAGGTCGCCGAGAAGCAGGGCCTGCCCCTGGTCCCCGACCCGGGCGGCGCCGCGTTCTACGGCCCGAAGATCTCGGTGCAGGCCAAGGACGCCATCGGCCGTACCTGGCAGATGTCGACCATCCAGCTCGACTTCAACCTGCCCGAGCGGTTCAACCTGGAGTTCACCGGCCCCGACGGCTCCAAGCAGCGTCCGGTCATGATCCACCGCGCGCTGTTCGGCTCCATCGAGCGCTTCTTCGCGGTGCTCCTGGAGCACTACGCGGGCGCGTTCCCGGCGTGGCTCGCCCCGGTGCAGGCGCTGGGCATCCCGATCGGCGACGCCCACGTCGAGTACCTGGAGAAGTTCGCGGCGGCGGCCCGCAAGCAGGGCCTGCGCGTCGAGGTGGACTCCTCCTCGGACCGCATGCAGAAGAAGATCCGCAACGCGCAGAAGCAGAAGGTGCCCTTCATGGTCATCGCCGGCGACGAGGACATGTCGAACGGCTCGGTGTCCTTCCGCTACCGCGACGGCTCCCAGGAGAACGGCATCCCGGTCGACGAGGCCATCGCCAAGATCGCCAAGGTCGTGGCGGAGCGGGCCCAGGTCTGACCCTGGCCGATAAGGGCCTGACCCTGGCCGATATGGGCCCCCGGAGGATGTCCGTCCCCGGGGGCCCTGGCCTGTGAGGGGGCCTTACGCCATATGCTGCATGGCATGACGAGTGAGCCGGAGCAGCAGATCGGCGTGGGGACGCAGGACGCGTTCCAGCGCCTGTGGACGCCTCATCGGATGGCCTACATCCAGGGCGAGAACAAGCCGAGCGGCCCGGGGGCCGACGACGGCTGTCCCTTCTGCTCGATCCCGGCCAAGTCCGACGAGGACGGGCTGATCATCCGCCGGGGCGAGCATGTCTACGCGGTCCTCAACCTGTATCCGTACAACGGCGGCCATCTGATGACCGTGCCCTACCGGCACGTGGCCGACTACACGGATCTCACCGGCCCGGAGACCGCCGAGCTGGCCGAGCTGACCAAGCAGGCGATGACCGCCCTGCGCACCGCGTCCGGGGCGCACGGCTTCAACATCGGCATGAACCAGGGCGCGGTGGCGGGCGCGGGTATCGCCGCGCACCTGCACCAGCACGTGGTGCCCCGCTGGGGCGGCGACACCAACTTCATGCCCGTGGTCGGCCACACCAAGGTGCTCCCGCAGCTCCTTGCCGACACCCGCAAGATGCTGGCGGAGGCCTGGCCCGCGTAAGGCCGCTCGGATACGAAGAGGGCGCCCCCCTTTCCCGGGGAGGCGCCCTCTTCGTGTCCCGGACGTGCTACGCGTCGTACAGATCCGCCTTGCGCGGCGACGGGTCCTGGACCTGGCCGCTGAGGAACGACGACCGGTTGCCGAACTTCTCCGTGTCGACGCCGTGCTCCTTGAGGACCTTGATCGCGGCCGAGTGCACGACCCGCAGCACCGGGGTGGCCGCGCGCAGCGCGTCGTCGGCCATGAAGCGGTGCCGCCACGGCTGGTCGGCCCACGCGTGCCGCAGACCGAACGGCTCCGGCAGGCCGAGGGAGCCGCCGAGCCAGTTGAGCAGCGGCGGGTACCAGGCCAGCGGGGCGCGCACGGCGAGCCGTACGACCTCGTCGGTGGTCATCAGCGGCAGGTTGATCTTGCGGGTCTCCCAGGGCTTGAAGGTCTTGGCGACCTCCTTGGTCGGCGCCTCCGGCTTGCCCCAGAACAACCCGTTGACCGGGCCCAGCGCATGCCCGGTGACCTCGATGCGCAGCGTCTCGTGCAGCACGGTCACCGTGATCATCATGGTGAGCACCAGCTGGCCGTCCCACAGCGTCCACTGCACGCCCAGGTAGTGCCGGTCGCCCTTGCCGAACTGCTGCTTGTTGCAGATCTCCTGTATGGCGTGCGGCTTGACCTGGAAGGCCTCCACGTCGGTGCCCTCCGGCCGGGACACCGCCCCCGCCTTCTCGGCGATCGGGGTGACGATCCAGTGCTTGACCGACGGCTTGGGGAAGCCCCCGGTGTTCAGCGGGCCGCGCTCCAGCAGCGCCAGCTGGTCATGGATCGCGCGGATGACGTCCCAGCTGCGGAACGGGTGGATCTCGCGGCCCGGTTGGGCGGACACCAGGTCCTCGGCGAGCTGCCAGGAGCCCCAGCGGGTGCCCATGCCGAGTATGCCCTTGGGGCCCGCGTAGAAGACGGAGTTGGACTGCTGCTCGGCGGTGAGCCGGGCCAGGGACTCGCGCAGCGCGTCGGCCGCGGTCTGGTTCGGGCCGCGCGGCACCGCCTCGGGCACCTTGATGCCCACGCTGCTGCCCGACAGCAGGCCGTCCCAGCGCCCCCGCAGGTCCTTGGCGGTGCGCTCGCAGATCCGCTTGGCCAGGTACCAGCCGACGGCCGGCAGCACCACGGCCGCCCGCGCGTACCACCCCCAGAAGCCGCCGAACGGCATCTTGATCAGGAGCAGCACGGCCAGCACGCCCACGCCGAGGAGCAGCGTGGTGGCCAGGGTGCCGGCCCGCTTGTCGTCCCGCTTGGCGATGAACGAACGCAGCTGGAAGACGAGCAGCCAGGCGATCAGCCCCGGCAGGAAGAGCACCCCGCACAGGACCGTCACCAGCATCAGCCGGTTGTCCCGCTCGCGGCGGATGTTGTTGGCCGCCAGGCAGTGCTCGACCACGAACTGCGGCTCGGAACCGAACGACTGGATGAGCGGCTTGCGGCCGGCGCCGAGCATGCGGTCCACGACGGCGCGCGAGAACGCCTCGCCGAGGTTGGGCTTGAACAGCCCGATCCGGCCGGTCTTGACGGTGGACTGGTGCCACTCGTTGTCGGCTTCCTTGATCTTGTCGACCGGGTCGTCCCGGTAGGCCGCGGAGGCCAGCGCGGCCGTCGCCGCCTGCTGGCCGTCGCCGGAGACGGGCACCTGGGGCCCGTCCCACTCCGTTCCAAACGACATTCCCGCCCCCATCGCCGCCGGTGTCGCTCCTGCGGCCTTCCCGACTTCCCTGCCCCGCACACCTGTTGGGCCCGTCGTCGTACCGGAACCGGACGTCCGGTGCCCGAGGTGCCCAGGTGATCAGCGTATCCGGCACCACCGACGACCGGAGGGCGGACGGCCGAAGCCGCCCGCCCGGAATCGGCCGATCAGCCTTCGTCCCCGGCCTGTTCGCGAATGCGCTCGGCGATCTGCGGGGGCATCGGCTCGTGGCGTGCGTACGCCCGGTCGAAGCGCGCCGTGCCGTGGGACAGCGAGCGCAGGTCGACGGCGTAGCGGCCGATCTCGAACTCGGGGACCTCGGCCCGGATCAACGTGCGTCCGGAGCCCACCTGTTCGGTGCCGAGCACCCGGCCGCGGCGGCCCGACAGGTCGCTCATCACGGCGCCCACGTAGTCGTCGTTGACCAGGACGCTCACCTCGGCCACCGGCTCCAGCAGATGGATCCTCGCGTCCGCGGCGGCCTCGCGCAGGGCCAGCGCGCCCGCGGTCTGGAAGGCGGCGTCGGAGGAGTCCACCGAGTGCGCCTTGCCGTCGAGCAGCGTGACCCGCACGTCCACGAGCGGATGTCCGGCGGCGACGCCCTTCGCGGCCTGCGCGCGCACGCCCTTCTCCACGGACGGGATGAACTGGCGCGGCACCGCTCCGCCGACCACCTTGTCCACGAACTCGATGCCCGAGCCCCCGGGCAGCGGCTCCACCTCGATCTCGCAGATGGCGTACTGGCCGTGCCCGCCGGACTGCTTGACGTGCCGGCCGCGCCCGGTGGCCCTGTTCGCGAACGTCTCCCGCAGGGAGACCTTGTGCGGTACGACGTCCACCTGGACGCCGTAGCGGCTGCGCAGCCGATCCAGCGCGACGTCCGCGTGCGCCTCGCCCAGGCACCACAGCACCACCTGGTGGGTGTCCTGGTTCTGCTCCAGGCGCATCGTCGGGTCCTCGGCGACCAGCCGGGACAGGCCCTGCGAGAGTTTGTCCTCGTCGGCCTTGCTGTGCGCCTGGATGGCGACCGGGAGCAGCGGGTCCGGCATCTGCCAGGGCTCCATCAGCAGCGGGTCGTCCTTGGCGGAGAGGGTGTCCCCGGTCTCGGCGCGGGACAGCTTGGCCACGCACACCAGATCGCCGGCGACGGCCTGGGTGACCGGCCGCTGCTGTTTGCCGAACAGCATGGACAGGGCGCCGATCTTCTCGTCCACGTCGTGGTCCTCGTGGCCCCGGTCGGTCAGGCCGTGCCCGGAGACGTGCACCGTCTGGTCGGGGCGCAGCGTGCCGGAGAAGACGCGGACCAGGGAGATGCGGCCGACGTAGGGGTCGGAGGCGGTCTTGACGACCTCGGCGGCCAGTGGTCCGGCGGTGTCGCACGGCTTCAGCTCGCGCGGCCTGCCGTCGAGGGTGGTCACGCCGGGCACCGGATGCTCGAACGGAGTCGGGAAGCCGCCCGTGATCAGGTCGAGCAGCTCCACGGTGCCGAGGCCCTGGCGGGCACCCTCGGCGGCGGGGGCGGCCGCCAGCACCGGGAAGAAACTGCCGCGCGCGACGGCCCGCTCCAGGTCCTGGATCAGCGTCTTGATCTCGACCTGCTCGCCGCCGAGGTAGCGGTCCATCAGGGTCTCGTCCTCGCTCTCGGCGATGATCCCCTCGATGAGCCGGTTGCGGGCCTCGTCCAGGTCCGGCAGCTGGTCCGGGCCGGGTTCGGACTCCTTGCGCTCGCCGGACGAGTAGTCGAACAGCTTGCGGGTGAGCAGCCCCACCAGGCCGGTCACGGGTGCGTGCCCGTCCGGGCCCGCGGGGCCGCGCAGCGGCAGGTACAGGGGCAGGACGGCGTCCGGGTCGTCGCCGCCGAAGGCCTCGGCGCAGATCCGGGTCATCTCCTCGAAGTCCGCGCGGGCGGCCTCCAGGTGCGTGATCACGATCGCCCGGGGCATCCCGACGGCCGCGCACTCCTCCCAGACCATGCGGGTCGAGCCGTCCACCCCGTCCGAGGCCGAGACGACGAAGAGGGCCGCGTCCGCGGCGCGCAGACCGGCCCGCAGCTCCCCGACGAAGTCCGCGTACCCGGGGGTGTCCAGGATGTTGATCTTGATGCCGTCCCAGCCGACCGGCACCAGGGACAGCTGTACGGAGCGCTGCTGCCGGTGCTCGATCTCGTCGTAGTCCGAGACGGAGCCGCCGTCCTCCACGCGGCCCGCCCGGTTCACCGCCCCGGCGGTCAGCGCGAGGGCCTCCACCAGGGTCGTCTTGCCCGATCCGGAGTGGCCGACCAGCACCACATTCCGTATGGACGCGGGTTGGTCGGCCGTCAGAGCCCTGCCGGCGGCCCCGGGGTGTGTCTGAGTCTTGTCGCCCATGATCCTGCCTCCCGTGCACGGTGAGGTCATCGGGGCGCGGACACGCGAACCGCGTGCTGTGGCGGCTTCGGCGACGCCCGCGGTTATTCGAGCTTTCCACTCCCGTCACGTCGCGTCCATACGGAGGCCCCGATCCCGCCGTCGGCACCCCGCGCGGGGGCGTACGGACCGGTCGGGGCCCTGTCCGTACGAGCCCAGCGCACCACCTCGGCGCACGGGCCGCGGGTGCCCGCCCGTCACGGGTACGCGCGCGTGGCTACGATGGGCCAGCCGGCGGCCATCAGGGCCGCGGCGACAACCGACCGTCGGGAAGGCCATGCTGAACAAGTACGCGCGTGCATTCTTCACGCGTGTCCTCACACCGTTCGCCGCGTTTCTCATCCGGCGGGGGGTGAGCCCCGACACGGTCACGCTGATCGGCACGGCGGGCGTGGTGGCGGGCGCGCTGGTCTTCTATCCCCGGGGCGAGTTCTTCTGGGGCACGGTCGTGATCACCCTGTTCGTCTTCTCCGACCTGGTCGACGGCAACATGGCCCGCCAGCTGGGCCGCTCCAGCCGCTGGGGCGCCTTCCTGGACTCCACCCTGGACCGGGTCGCCGACGGCGCGATCTTCGGCGGCTTCGCGCTCTGGTACGCGGGCAACGGGAACGACAACGTGCTGTGCGCGGTCTCGATCTTCTGCCTGGCCAGCGGCCAGGTGGTGTCGTACACCAAGGCGCGCGGCGAGTCGATCGGGCTCCCGGTCGCCGTCAACGGACTCGTCGAACGTGCCGAGCGGCTGGTGATCTCGCTGGTCGCGGCCGGTCTGGCGGGCCTGCACACGTTCGGTGTGCCGGGCATCCAGTGGCTGCTGCCGGTCGCCCTGTGGATCGTGGCCGCGGGCAGCCTGGTCACGCTGATCCAGCGGGTCGTCACCGTGCGCCGGGAGTCCGCCGAGGCCGAGGCGGTCGCGCAGGACACGAGCGGGGCGGCGCGGTGAGCGTCTCCGACCGGCTCAGCGACGCGCTGTACGGCGCGGGCTGGAGCACCGTCAAGAAGCTCCCGGAGCCCGTCGCGGCCCGCCTCGGGCGGGGCATCGCCGACCTCGCCTGGAAGCAGCGCGGCAAGGGTGTGCAGCGCCTGGAGGCGAACTACGCGCGCGTGGTGCCCGGCGCGAGCCCCGAACGCCTGGCCGAACTGTCCCGCAAGGGCATGCGCTCCTATCTGCGCTACTGGATGGAGTCCTTCCGGCTGCCCGCCTGGAGCCCCGAGCGGATCAGGGCGGGCTTCGACCCCAAGGACATACACCACCTGACCGAGGGCCTCGACGCCGGCAAGGGCGTGATCCTCGCCCTGCCGCACCTGGCCAACTGGGACCTGGCCGGCGCCTGGGTCACCACCGAGCTGCGCACCCCGTTCACCACGGTCGCCGAACGCCTCAGGCCCGAGACGCTCTACGACCGTTTCGTCGCCTACCGCGAGGGCCTCGGCATGGAGGTGCTGCCGCACAGCGGCGGCTCCGCCTTCGGCACCCTGGCCCGCCGGCTGCGCGACGGCGGCCTGGTCTGCCTGGTCGCCGACCGCGACCTGTCCGCCTCCGGCGTGGAGGTCGACTTCTTCGGCGAGAAGGCCCGGATGCCCGCCGGCCCCGCCCTGCTCGCCCAGCACACCGGCGCCCCGCTGCTGCCGGTCACCCTCTGGTACGACGACTCGCCCGTCATGCGGGGCCGTGTCCACCCCCCGATCGAGGTACCCGAGTCGGGCACCCGGGCCGAGAAGGCGTCCGCCATGACACAGGCCCTGGCCGACGCCTTCGCCACCGGGATCGCCGGGCACCCGGAGGACTGGCACATGCTCCAGCGGCTGTGGCTCGCCGACCTCGACCCCGCGAAGGGACCCGCGTGAGAATCGGGATCGTCTGCCCGTACTCCTGGGACGTGCCCGGTGGCGTCCAGTTCCACATCCGCGACCTCGCCGAGTACTTCATCCGCCTCGGCCACGAGGTCTCCGTGCTCGCCCCGGCCGACGACGACACCCCGCTGCCGCCGTACGTCGTCTCGGCGGGCCGCGCGGTCCCGGTGCCGTACAACGGCTCGGTGGCCCGGCTGAACTTCGGCTTCCTGTCGGCCGCGCGGGTACGGCGCTGGCTGCACGACGGCGCCTTCGACGTGGTGCACATCCACGAGCCGACCTCGCCCTCGCTCGGCCTGCTCACCTGCTGGGCCGCGCAGGGCCCCATCGTGGCCACCTTCCACACCTCCAACCCGCGCTCGCGGGCGATGATCGCGGCCTACTCGATCCTCCAGGCGGCCCTGGAGAAGATCAGCGCCCGGATCGCGGTGAGCGAGTACGCGCGACGCACCCTGGTCGAGCATCTGGGCGGGGACGCGGTGGTCATCCCCAACGGCGTCGACGTCGACTTCTTCGCGAGGGCCGAGCCCAGGCCCGAGTGGCAGGGGGAGACGATCGGCTTCATCGGCCGCATCGACGAGCCCCGCAAGGGCCTGCCCGTCCTGATGAGGGCCCTGCCGAAGATCCTGGCCTCCCGGCCCACCGCGCGGCTGCTGGTCGCGGGCCGTGGCGACGAGGAGGCCGCCGTCGAGAACCTGCCGGCCGAGCTGCGCTCCCGGGTGGAGTTCCTCGGCATGATCAGCGACGAGGACAAGGCGCGCCTGCTGCGCAGCGTCGACGTCTACGTGGCGCCCAACACCGGCGGCGAGAGCTTCGGCATCATCCTGGTCGAGGCCATGTCCGCGGGCGCCCCCGTGCTCGCCTCCGACCTCGACGCCTTCGTACAGGTCCTCGACGAGGGCCGGGCGGGCGAGATCTTCGCCAACGAGGACGCGGACGCGCTCGCCGACGCCGCCGTACGCCTGCTGGCCGACCCGGAGCGCCGCGCCGGGCTCCGCGCCCGCGGCAGCGCCCATGTACGGCGCTTCGACTGGTCCACGGTCGGCGCGGACATCCTCTCCGTCTACGAGACGGTCACGGACGGCACGACGGCGGTCGCGGCCGACGAACGGGCGACGGGGCTGCGGGCCCGGTTCGGACTGGCGCGGGACTGAGACGCCGGGCGGGGGAGCGGGTTCTTCCGGGGCGCGTCGGGACCCGCCGCGGGGCCGCGGACCTGCTTCGGGCTCGAACGGGACGGAAACCCCCGGCGGGAGTGAAACCGGGCCGGCGCTCCTTCCAGGGGCGGTGCGGGACTGGCTCCGGGCCTCCGCGCGCTTCGTGCCGCCCCGGGACGGAAACCTCGGGTGGGAGGGGAACCCCGGGGCGATACCGGGCGTCGCGCCGCCGCGGGCTCGTCGGTGGGACCGGGCGGTGGGCCGAGCGCCGGGCGCGCGGGTTCCTCCGGGGCGGTGCGGGACCGGTCCCCGCGATGCCCTTCGCCGCCCTTTCGGTGGGCCCACGGGGTGCCGATAGCCTTCCCGCGTGACCGCAACCCTCATCTGGATCCTCGTCGCCCTCCTCGCGATCGGCGTCTACCTGAGCTGGACCGCAGGCCGCCTGGACCGGCTGCACGTACGGATGGACGCCGCCCGTGCCGCGCTCGACGCCCAGCTGCTGCGCCGCGCCTCCGTGGCCCAGGAACTCGCCACCTCCGGCGTGCTGGACCCGGCCGCCTCGATCGTGCTGTACGAGGCCGCGCACGCCGCCCGGCAGGCCGAGGAGGAGCAGCGGGAGGTCGCCGAGAGCGAACTGAGCCAGGCACTGCGCGCGGTGTTCGCGGAACCGGCCCAGGTCGAGGCCCTGCGCGAGGCCCCCGGCGGCGAGGAGGCCGTCCACGAGCTGGCCGAGGCCGTGCGCCGGGTCCCGATGGCCCGCCGCTTCCACAACGACGCCGTGGGCGCCGCCCGCCGGCTGCGCGGGCACCGCAAGGTCCGCTGGTTCCGGCTGGCCGGCCACGCCCCCTTCCCGCTGGCCTTCGAGATGGACGACGAACCCCCCGCCGCCCTGGTGGAACGCGCCGCCTGACCGCCCCTCACCTGGCATTCCCAGCGAAAACGAGCCACAGGCTTTCCATTGGCCCTTGCTGTGGCCTGCTCCACTCGCGTTTCCTCGGTGCAGCAGAGAACCCTCTTTCACTTCAGTGAGGTCGCCCGTGTCCACCACCGAGAACCAGGCTCCCGAGACCGGTACCGCCCGCGTGAAGCGCGGCATGGCCGAGCAGCTCAAGGGCGGCGTCATCATGGACGTCGTCACCCCGGAGCAGGCGAAGATCGCCGAGGACGCGGGCGCCGTCGCCGTCATGGCCCTGGAGCGGGTCCCGGCCGACATCCGCAAGGACGGCGGCGTGGCCCGCATGTCCGACCCGGACATGATCGAGGGCATCATCGACGCCGTCTCGATCCCGGTCATGGCCAAGTCCCGCATCGGCCACTTCGTCGAGGCCCAGGTCCTGCAGTCCCTCGGCGTCGACTACATCGACGAGTCCGAGGTCCTCACCCCGGCCGACGAGGTCAACCACTCCGACAAGTGGGCCTTCACCACCCCGTTCGTGTGCGGCGCCACCAACCTGGGCGAGGCCCTGCGCCGCATCGCCGAGGGCGCCGCGATGATCCGCTCCAAGGGCGAGGCCGGCACCGGCAACGTCGTGGAGGCCGTGCGCCACCTGCGCCAGATCAAGGGCGAGATCGCCAAGCTGCGCGGCTGCGACAACAACGAGCTGTACGCCGCCGCCAAGGAGCTGCGCGCCCCCTACGAGCTGGTCAAGGAGGTCGCCGAGCTGGGCAAGCTCCCCGTGGTGCTGTTCTCCGCCGGCGGCGTGGCCACCCCGGCCGACGCGGCCCTGATGCGCCAGCTCGGCGCCGAGGGCGTGTTCGTCGGCTCCGGCATCTTCAAGTCCGGCGACCCGGCCAAGCGCGCCGCCGCCATCGTGAAGGCCACCACCTTCTACGACGACCCGAAGATCATCGCGGACGCGTCCCGCAACCTCGGCGAGGCCATGGTCGGCATCAACTGCGACACCCTCCCCGAGACCGAGCGCTACGCGAACCGCGGCTGGTAAGCACAGGCCCACAGGTACCCGAATCCCATGAACACTCCTGTCATTGGCGTCCTGGCCCTCCAGGGCGACGTACGGGAGCACCTCATCGCCCTGGCCGCGGCGGACGCCGTGGCCAGGCCGGTGCGGCGCCCCGAGGAACTCGCCGAGGTCGACGCGCTCGTCCTGCCCGGCGGGGAGTCCACCACCATCTCCAAGCTGGCCGTGCTCTTCGGCGTGATGGAGCCCCTGCGCGCCCGCGTGCGCGCCGGCATGCCCGTCTACGGCACCTGCGCGGGCATGATCATGCTGGCCGACAAGATCCTCGACCCGCGCTCGGGCCAGGAGACCATCGGCGGCATCGACATGATCGTGCGCCGCAACGCCTTCGGACGCCAGAACGAATCCTTCGAGGCGACGGTCGACGTCAAGGGCGTCCCGGGCGATCCTGTGGAGGGCGTCTTCATCCGCGCCCCCTGGGTGGAGTCCGTCGGCGCGAACGCCGAGGTGCTCGCCGAGCACGACGGCCACATCGTCGCCGTCCGTCAGGGCAACGCGCTCGCCACGTCGTTCCACCCGGAACTGACCGGCGACCACCGCGTCCACGCCCTTTTCGTGGACATGGTGCGCGCCCAGGCCACCACGGAGTCCTTGTAGGATCTCAGGCGTTCGTTCATAGATGGGTAACGCGAAGGAGACAGGCAGATGTCCGGCCACTCTAAATGGGCTACGACGAAGCACAAGAAGGCCGTGATCGACGCCAAGCGCGGCAAGCTCTTCGCGAAGCTGATCAAGAACATCGAGGTCGCGGCGCGCATGGGCGGCGTCGACCTGGACGGCAACCCGACGCTCTACGACGCCGTCCAGAAGGCCAAGAAGCAGTCGGTCCCGAACAAGAACATCGACTCCGCGATCAAGCGCGGTGGCGGTCTCGAGGCCGGCGGCGCCGACTACGAGACGATCATGTACGAGGGCTACGGCCCGAACGGTGTCGCGGTGCTCATCGAGTGCCTCACCGACAACCGCAACCGCGCCGCCTCCGACGTGCGCGTCGCCATGACCCGCAACGGCGGCAACATGGCCGACCCGGGCTCGGTGTCGTACCTCTTCAACCGCAAGGGCGTCGTCATCGTCCCCAAGGGCGAGCTGACCGAGGACGACGTGCTCGGCGCCGTCCTGGACGCGGGTGCCGAGGAGGTCAACGACCTCGGCGAGTCCTTCGAGGTGCTCAGCGAGGCCACCGACCTGGTCGCGGTCCGCACCGCCCTCCAGGAGGCCGGCATCGACTACGACTCGGCCGAGGCCAACTTCGTCCCGACCATGCAGGTCGAGCTGGACGAGGAGGGCGCCAAGAAGATCTTCAAGCTGATCGACGCCCTGGAGGACAGCGACGACGTGCAGAACGTCTTCGCCAACTTCGACGTGAGCGACGAGATCATGGAGAAGGTCGACGCGTAACGCGTACGGCTGACCGACCGGGCCGACGGGACACACCCCGTCGGCCCGTCGCGTTGTGGGGCGTTGGTGCGCGGCCTTGTCAGTGGCACCCGATAGCCTGCACAAACAGGTGATCGAGCGCTCAAGGGGAGGGACCGTGCGGGTACTGGGGGTGGACCCGGGACTGACCCGGTGCGGGGTCGGCGTGGTCGAGGGGGTCGCCGGCCGCCCGCTCACCATGATCGGAGTCGGCGTCGTACGCACCCCGGCGGACGCCGAACTCAGCGACCGGCTGCTCGCCGTCGAGCAGGGCATCGAGGAATGGCTGGACGAGCACCGGCCCGAGTTCGTCGCCGTGGAGCGTGTCTTCAGCCAGCACAATGTGCGCACCGTGATGGGCACCGCCCAGGCCAGCGCCGTCGCCATGCTGTGCGCCGCCCGCCGCGGCATCCCCGTCGCGCTGCACACCCCCAGCGAGGTCAAGGCCGCCGTCACCGGCTCGGGCCGCGCCGACAAGGCGCAGGTCGGCGCCATGGTCACCCGGCTGCTCCGGCTCGCCGCGCCCCCCAAGCCCGCCGACGCCGCCGACGCCCTCGCCCTCGCCATCTGCCACATCTGGCGCGCCCCCGCCCAGAACCGGCTCCAGCAGGCCCTCGCCCTGCACACCGCCCACGCAACGAAAGGCCGTACGGCATGATCGCCTTCGTCAGCGGCACGGTCGCCGCGCTCGCCCCCGACGCCGCGGTGGTGGAGGTCGGCGGCGTCGGCATGGCCGTCCAGTGCACCCCGGACACCCTCTCCACGCTCCGCGTCGGACAGCCCGCCAAGCTGCACACCTCCCTGGTCGTGCGCGAGGACTCGCTGACCCTGTACGGCTTCGCGGACGACGACGCCCGCCAGGTCTTCGTGCTGCTCCAGACCGCCAGCGGCGTCGGCCCCCGCCTCGCCCAGGCCATGCTCGCCGTGCACAGCCCGGACGCGCTGCGTCGCGCCGTCGCCACCGGGGACGAGAAGGCCCTCACCGCGGTCCCCGGCATCGGCAAGAAGGGCGCCCAGAAGCTGCTCCTGGAGCTGAAGGACCGCCTCGGCGCGCCCGTCGGCGCCCCCGCGGTCGGCGCCCCGGTCACCCAGGGCTGGCGCGACCAGCTGCACGCGGCCCTGATCGGCCTCGGCTACGCCACCCGCGAGGCCGACGAAGCCGTGTCCGCCGTGGCCCCCCAGGCCGAGGCGGTGGGCGGCACCCCGCAGGTCGGCCAGCTCCTGAAGGCCGCCCTGCAGACCCTGAACCGAGCCCGCTGACCCCCACCTTTTGTTGAGGCACACCACATGAACTGGGACGACACGGCCGACACACCCGCCGGCGAACGGCCGCCCGTACCCCCCGCGGAGCGGCTGGTGGGCTCCGTCGCCGACCGCGAGGACCAGGCCGTCGAGGCCGCCCTGCGCCCCAAGGACCTCGGCGAGTTCATCGGCCAGGAGAAAGTCCGCGAACAGCTCGACCTGGTGCTGCGCGCGGCCCGCGCCCGTGGCGCCACCGCCGACCACGTGCTCCTCTCCGGCGCCCCCGGCCTCGGCAAGACCACCCTGTCGATGATCATCGCGGCCGAGATGGGCGCCCCCATCCGCATCACCTCGGGACCCGCCATCCAGCACGCCGGCGACCTCGCCGCGATCCTCTCCTCCCTCCAGGAGGGCGAGGTCCTCTTCCTGGACGAGATCCACCGCATGTCCCGGCCCGCCGAGGAGATGCTCTACATGGCGATGGAGGACTTCCGCGTCGACGTCATCGTCGGCAAGGGCCCCGGCGCCACCGCCATCCCCCTCGAACTGCCCCCGTTCACCCTGGTCGGCGCCACCACCCGGGCCGGACTGCTGCCGCCCCCGCTGCGCGACCGCTTCGGCTTCACCGCGCACATGGAGTTCTACGAGCCCCGCGAACTGGAGCGCGTCGTGCACCGCTCCGCGCAGCTCCTGGACGTCGGCATCGAGGCGGAGGGCGCCGCCGAGATCGCCGGCCGCTCCCGCGGCACCCCCCGCATCGCCAACCGCCTGCTGCGCCGCGTCCGCGACTACGCGCAGGTCAAGGCCGACGGTTTGATCACCCGCGAGATCGCCGCGGCGGCCCTCGCCGTCTACGAGGTCGACGCGCGGGGCCTGGACCGGCTGGACCGCGCCGTCCTGGAGGCTTTGCTGAAGCTCTTCGCCGGCGGCCCCGTCGGCCTGTCCACGCTCGCCGTCGCGGTGGGGGAGGAGCGGGAGACCGTCGAGGAGGTGGCCGAACCCTTCCTGGTCCGCGAGGGACTGCTGGCCCGCACCCCGCGCGGCCGCGTCGCCACGCCCGCCGCCTGGACGCACCTCGGTCTCACCCCGCCCGGCGCCGCCACGTCGGGAAACGGACAACAGGACCTGTTCGGGACGTGACACCTCCGGCGCCCGATGCGCCGCCACTCGGGCGGTGGCCCGGTGCGGAACCCAGGTGCCATGCTGAGCGTTGTTCCATGTGTGCGGACTCGCTTAGACTCCGCCGATGCCGCCCTTGCGGGCGGCGCCGACACACCCCCATCCCCGAAAAGGCCGCTGTCCGTCGCGGTCGCGCGAAGGAAATCCCGTCCCGTGAATGCCTATACCCTTCTCCCGTTCATCGTGCTCATCGCGGCCATGTTCCTGATGACGCGCTCTGCCAAGAAGAAGCAGCAGCAGGCCGCCCAGATGCGCAACGAGATGCAGCCCGGTTCCGGTGTCCGCACGATCGGGGGAATGTACGCGACGGTCAAGGAAGTCAACGAGGACACCGTGCTCCTCGACGCCGCTCCCGGCGTGGACCTCCTCTTCGCGAAGAACGCGATCGGCGCCGTCCTCACCGACGACGAGT
The DNA here is from genome assembly GCF_053598955.1 of Streptomyces sp. NPDC001056. Lineage (NCBI taxonomy): Bacteria > Bacillati > Actinomycetota > Actinomycetes > Kitasatosporales > Streptomycetaceae > Streptomyces > Streptomyces sp. NPDC001056. The sequence goes on from NZ_JBSFLI010000008.1 coordinate 165,577, forward strand.
ACAACCGCATCGTGCACGGCATCGAGCACGACCTGAAGTCCGACGCCGACATCGTCCCGGACGACGCCTCCTCCCTCACCGAGACCGACGAGACCGACGGATCTGCCGCCGCTGCCGCCGCCTCCGACGACAAGATCGACCTCGGTAAGAAGGACGCCGACGAGGACGCCGCCGACGGGTCCGAGGCCGCCGCGGCCACGACGGAGGACCAGCCGAAGAAGACCGACGGCGACTCCGACGCGAAGTAGTCACGCCCCGGTGGCGCGCGAGACGGCATAATCACGCCCCGCGCTCCACCGGGCGCGTCTGTTTCCCGCACGGGGAGCCCGACACCATGTCATGGCCGCCGAGCGCCGACCCGGCGCCGAGCGGCCCGAGAGGGAGTACGAGAAGGTGGCAGCACCTAAGAAGGGCCGGAGCGCGAGCGCCCAGAGCAAACCAGGGCGCTCACTGGCCCTCATCCTGATCGCCATCGTGGCGCTCACCGGAGGGATGTTCGTCTCCGGGCACACCACTCCGCGTCTCGGCATCGACCTCGCCGGTGGTACGAGCATCACGCTCAAGGCGAAGGCCGACCAGGGGTCCGCGATCAACAAGGCCAACATGGACACCGCGGTCGACATCATGAACCGCCGTGTCAACGGTCTCGGCGTCTCCGAGGCGGAGGTGCAGACCCAGGGAACCGACAACATCATCGTCAACATCCCGCGGGGCACCAACTCCAAGGAGGCCCAGCAGCAGGTCGGCACCACCGCCAAGCTCTACTTCCGCCCCGTGCTGGCGCGCGAGCCCAGCGGCGCCGCGGCCAGCCCCTCGCCGAGCGGCTCCCCGACCAGCGGCTCCTCGCCCAAGCCGGGCGCCGGCAGTCCCTCCCCGAGCGCCTCCTCCTCGCAGAAGGCCTCCTCGTCCGGCACCGCGTCCCCCACCGCCTCCGCGACCACCCAGGGCCGCGCGGTCACCGACGCGCTCAAGGCGGGCTCCAGCCCCTCGCCGAGCGCGACGCCCACCGGCGGCTCCTCGCCCCAGGCCACCCCCTCGGCCTCGGCCTCCGCCGGCGGTAAGGACACCTCGAAGCTCCAGGCCGCGTACACCGCCCTGGACTGCACCAAGCCCGACGACCGCGCCAAGGCCGGCAACAACGCCAAGCCCGGCGACCCCACCATCGCCTGCGGCAAGATCGGCAAGGGCTACTACAAGTACCTGCTCGGCCCCGCCGCCGTGGACGGCACCGAGGTGAAGAAGGCCCAGGCGGTCTTCGACACCCAGGGCGCCTCCGGCTGGCAGGTCCAGATGACCTTCGACTCCACGGGCGCCAAGAAGTTCGCCGACATCACCGGCGAGCTGGCCAAGAACCAGGCCCCGCAGAACGAGTTCGGCATCGTCCTGGACGGCGAGGTCGTTTCCAGCCCGTACGTCAGCCTGGCCATCACCGGCGGCCAGGCGGAGATCTCCGGCAGCTTCACGCAGCAGGACGCGCAGAGCCTCGCCAACATGCTGTCGTACGGCGCCCTGCCGCTGTCCTTCCAGGAGCAGTCCGTCACCACCGTGACCGCCGCGCTCGGCGGTGAGCAGCTGCACGCCGGTCTGCTCGCCGGCGCCATCGGCCTCGCCCTGGTCGTGATCTACCTGGTGGTCTACTACCGCGGCCTGTCGCTGGTCGCCATGGCCTCCCTCGTGGTCTCCGCGATCCTCACGTACGTGATCATGTCGCTGCTCGGCCCGGCCATCGGCTTCGCGCTGAACCTGCCGGCCGTCTGCGGTGCCATCGTGGCCATCGGTATCACCGCCGACTCGTTCATCGTCTACTTCGAACGCATCAGGGACGAGATCCGCGAGGGCCGCTCGCTGCGCCCCGCCGTCGAGCGTGCCTGGCCGCGCGCCCGGCGCACCGTCCTGGTCTCCGACTTCGTGTCGTTCCTCGCCGCCGCGGTGCTGTTCATCGTGACCGTCGGCAAGGTCCAGGGCTTCGCGTTCACGCTGGGTCTGACCACCGTGCTCGACGTGGTCGTCGTCTTCCTGTTCACCAAGCCGCTGATGACCCTGCTGGCCCGCCGCACGTTCTTCGCGAACGGCCACAAGTGGTCCGGGCTGGACCCGAAGAGCCTCGGTGGCAAGCCGCCGCTGCGCCGCACCCGCCGTCCCGCCGGTCCCGCCGCCGGCCCTGTCGACCCGAAGGAGGCATGAGCGATGTCGAAACTCGGCTCCCTCGGCGCCCGGCTGCACCGCGGCGAGATCAGCTACGACTTCGTCGGCAAGCGCAAGATCTGGTACGGCGTCTCGATCCTCATCACGATCACGGCCATCCTCGGTCTGGCGGTGCGCGGCCTGAACATGAGCATCGACTTCCAGGGCGGTGCCGTCTTCACCACGCCGAACCACATGAGCACCTCGGTCGCCCAGGCGGAGACGTACGCCAAGGACGCCTCCGGCCACCAGGCCGTCGTGCAGAAGCTCGGCAACGGCAGCCTGCGCATCCAGATCGCCGGCGTGGACACCGACAAGTCCGACCAGATCAAGCAGACCCTCGCCAAGGACCTGAACCTCAACCCCGAGAAGCTCGCCGCCGACCTGGTCGGCCCGAGCTGGGGCCAGGAGATCGCCAACAAGGCCTGGGAGGGCCTGGCGATCTTCATGGTGCTCGTCGTGATCTACCTGGCCATCGCGTTCGAGTGGCGCATGGCCGTCGCGGCCCTGGTCGCCCTGATCCACGACATCACCATCACGACCGGTATCTACGCCCTGGTCGGCTTCGAGGTCTCGCCCGGCACCATCATCGGTCTGCTCACGATCCTCGGTTACTCGCTCTACGACACGGTCGTCGTCTTCGACAGCCTCAAGGAGCAGACGAAGGACATCACCAAGCAGACCCGCTTCACCTACAGCGAGATCGCCAACCGTTCGATCAACGGCACCCTGGTCCGCTCGATCAACACCACGGTCGTCGCCCTGCTGCCGGTCGCCGGTCTGCTCTTCATCGGCGGCGGCTTCCTCGGTGCCGGCGACCTGAACGACATCTCGCTGTCGCTGTTCGTCGGCCTCGCGGCCGGCGCCTACTCCTCGATCTTCATCGCCACCCCGCTCGTCGCCGACCTCAAGGAGCGCGAGCCCGCGATGAAGTCGCTCACCAAGCGGGTCATGGCCAAGCGCGCCCAGGCCGCTTCGGAGGACGGCGTCGCCGGCGATGGCGACGTCGAGGAGGCCGCGCCCGCCGTGGTCGGCCCGCGCAACCAGCCCGTCTCCCGCGGCCGGGGCCGCGGCCGCCAGACGGGCAAGCGCCGATGACCGACATCCAGGAGCTGCTGCTCAGCCGCATCCGCGACGTCGCGGACTACCCGGAGCCGGGCGTGATGTTCAAGGACATCACCCCGCTGCTGGCGGACCCCGCCGCGTTCACCGCCCTGACCGACACCCTCGCGGGCATCGCCGCGAGTACCGGCGCCACCAAGATCGTCGGCCTGGAGGCCCGGGGCTTCATCCTCGGCGCCCCCGTCGCCGTCCGCGCGGGCCTGGGCTTCATCCCGGTCCGCAAGGCCGGCAAGCTGCCCGGGGCCACCCTGGGCCAGGCCTACGACCTGGAGTACGGCTCGGCCGAGATCGAGGTGCACGCGGAGGACCTGACCTCCGGCGACCGCGTCCTGATCGTGGACGACGTGCTGGCCACCGGCGGCACCGCCGAGGCGGCGATCCACCTCATCCAGCGCGCCGGTGCGGAGGTCGCGGGCCTCGCGGTCCTGATGGAGCTGGGCTTCCTCGGCGCCCGCACCCGCCTGGAGCCCACCCTCGCCGGAGCCCCCCTGGAGGCCCTCCTCCAGGTCTGACCGGCACCGACGGCAACACCGTACGGCCGCCCCGGCACCCCGCCGGCGGCGGCCGTACGGCGTTTCTCCACCGCGGAACCGCTCTCGTCGACGCGGCCCGGGGGGCGTTCTCCCGGCCGGAACCACCCTCGCCGGCCCCCTGGACAGCACCTCCCGGCCACCTCCCGGAATCCCCCGTGCATCCCAGGCGTTACAGGGGTAGTCGGTCCCTACGGTCCGCCTGCGGGCTATTCGCAGCGGCAGGATCGCTACCATGGGGTCTCCGGAGCCTGACCGGGGGACCCGGAACGTGCACGAGGAGCCCTCTTGCCAGACGAGGCCCAGCCACTGACCGCCGCCAAGCCCGAGCCCGCCTCGGCGCCCGCGGCCAAGCCCGCGCCGAACGTGTCGACCGCCAAGAACGACACCCGCGGGGCGGTCGAGCACGCCCCGTCCGCGTCCGTCGAGAAGTCCGCCGAGGCCTCCCGTCCCAAACCGGCGGCCCCCGCCGGGCGCCCCGCCCAGCCCCCCGTCGTGCGCTCGCCCGCCGTGCAGCCCGGCCGCACCGGCTCCTCCAATCGCGTCCGCGCCCGCCTGGCCCGCCTCGGCGTCCAGCGCGCGAACCCGTACAACCCGGTCCTGGAACCGCTGCTGCGGATAGTGCGCAGCAACGACCCGAAGATCGAGAACTCCACCCTGCGCCAGATCGAGCGCGCCTACCAGGTCGCCGAGCGCTGGCACCGCGGCCAGAAGCGCAAGAGCGGCGACCCGTACATCACGCACCCGCTCGCCGTCACCACCATCCTCGCCGAACTGGGCATGGACCCGGCCACGCTGATGGCGGGCCTGCTGCACGACACCGTCGAGGACACCGAGTACGGGCTCGACCAGCTGCGCCGCGACTTCGGCGACACCGTCGCCCTCCTCGTCGACGGCGTCACCAAGCTGGACAAGGTCAAGTTCGGCGAGGCCGCGCAGGCCGAGACCGTGCGCAAGATGGTCGTCGCCATGGCCAAGGACCCGCGCGTCCTGGTCATCAAGCTCGCCGACCGCCTGCACAACATGCGCACCATGCGCTATCTCAAGCGCGAGAAGCAGGAGAAGAAGGCGCGCGAGACCCTGGAGATCTACGCGCCGCTCGCCCACCGCCTGGGCATGAACACCATCAAGTGGGAGCTGGAGGACCTCGCCTTCGCGATCCTCTACCCCAAGATGTACGACGAGATCGTCCGGCTGGTGGCCGAACGGGCGCCCAAGCGCGACGAGTACCTGGCCATAGTGACCGACGAGGTCCAGTCCGACCTGCGCGCCGCCCGGATCAAGGCGACCGTCACCGGCCGCCCGAAGCACTACTACAGCGTCTACCAGAAGATGATCGTCCGCGGCCGCGACTTCGCGGAGATCTACGACCTGGTGGGCATCCGCGTCCTCGTCGACACCGTCCGCGACTGCTATGCCGCCCTCGGCACCGTGCACGCGCGATGGAACCCGGTCCCCGGCCGGTTCAAGGACTACATCGCGATGCCCAAGTTCAACATGTACCAGTCGCTGCACACCACGGTGATCGGTCCCAACGGCAAGCCCGTCGAACTGCAGATCCGCACCTTCGACATGCACCGCCGCGCCGAGTACGGCATCGCCGCGCACTGGAAGTACAAGCAGGAGGCCGTCGCCGGCGCCTCCAAGGTGCGTACCGACGCGCCGAGGACGGCCGGCAAGGACAAGGACGCCATCAACGACATGGCGTGGCTGCGGCAGTTGCTGGACTGGCAGAAGGAGACCGAGGACCCGGGCGAGTTCCTGGAGTCCCTGCGCTTCGACCTCTCCCGCAACGAGGTCTTCGTCTTCACGCCCAAGGGCGACGTCATAGCGCTCCCGGCGGGCGCCACCCCGGTGGACTTCGCCTACGCCGTGCACACCGAGGTCGGCCACCGCACCATAGGAGCGCGGGTCAACGGCCGCCTCGTACCGCTCGAATCCACCCTGGACAACGGCGACCTGGTGGAGGTCTTCACCTCCAAGGCGACCGGCGCCGGGCCCTCCCGCGACTGGCTCGGCTTCGTCAAGTCGCCCCGGGCGCGTAACAAGATCCGCGCCTGGTTCTCCAAGGAGCGCCGGGACGAGGCGATCGAGCAGGGCAAGGACGCCATCGTGCGGGCCATGCGCAAGCAGAACCTGCCGATCCAGCGCATCCTGAACGGCGACTCCCTGATCACGCTCGCCCACGAGATGCGCTACTCGGACATCTCCGCGCTGTACGCGGCGATAGGCGAGGGCCATGTCTCCGCGCAGAACATCGTGCAGAAGCTGGTGCAGGCCCTCGGCGGCGAGGAGGCCGCCACCGAGGAGATCGACGAGTCGGTCCCGCCGTCCCGCAGCCGCGGCCGCAAGCGCCGCTCCAGCGCCGACCCCGGCGTCGTGGTCAAGGGCGTCGACGACGTGTGGGTCAAGCTGGCCCGCTGCTGCACCCCCGTGCCCGGCGACCCGATCATCGGCTTCGTCACCCGCGGCAGCGGCGTCTCCGTGCACCGCAGCGACTGCGTCAACGTGGATTCGCTGTCCCGGGAGCCGGAGCGCATCCTCGACGTCGAGTGGGCGCCCACCCAGTCCTCGGTCTTCCTGGTCGCCATCCAGGTCGAGGCCCTGGACCGCTCCCGGCTGCTGTCGGACGTCACCCGCGTGCTGTCCGACCAGCACGTCAACATCCTCTCGGCCGCCGTCCAGACCTCCCGCGACCGCGTCGCCACCTCCCGCTTCACCTTCGAGATGGGCGATCCCAAGCACCTCGGCCACGTCCTGAAGGCCGTACGGGGCGTGGAGGGCGTGTACGACGTCTACCGCGTGACCTCCGGACGCAGTCGGTCGTAACCGCCGTAGCACCGCCTCGGAAGCCGGCTCCGGAAGACAGGGAAAGGGCCCCGTACGCGCGTACGGGGCCCTTTCACGCCGGTATCGGGGGAATCAGCCGCCGAACTCGTGCAGCCCCTTCAGAGCCTGGTCCAAGAGTGCCTGGCGGCCCTCCAGTTCCTTCTGGAGCTTGTCGGCCTTCGCGGTGTTGCCCTGGGCGCGGGCCTGTTCGATCTGCGCCCCCAGCTTGTCCACGGCCGCCTGGAGCTGCCCGGTCAGACCCTCGGCACGCGCACGCGCCTCCGGGTTCGTACGGCGCCACTCGGCCTCCTCGGCCTCCTGGATCGCCCGCTCGACCGTGTGCATCCGGCCCTCGACCTTCGGCCGCGCGTCCCTGGGGACGTGGCCGATGGCCTCCCAGCGCTCGTTGATCGAACGGAAGGCGGCACGGGTGGCCTTCAGATCGCCGATCGGCAGGAGCTTCTCGGCCTCCTCGGCCAGCTCCTCCTTGAGCTTCAGGTTCTCCGTCTGCTCCGCGTCCCGCTCGGCGAACACCGAGCTGCGCGCCGCGAAGAACACGTCCTGGGCGCCGCGGAAGCGGTTCCACAGGTCGTCCTCGTGCTCGCGCTGGGCGCGGCCCGCGGCCTTCCACTCGGACATCAGATCGCGGTAACGGGCCGCCGTCGGACCCCAGTCCGTGGAGCCGGACAGCGCCTCGGCCTCGGCGACCAGCCGCTCCTTGATCCGGCGGGCGTCCTCGCGCTGCGCGTCCAGCTGTGCGAAGTGCGCCTTGCGACGCTTGGAGAACGCCGACCGGGCGTGCGAGAAGCGGTGCCACAGCTCGTCGTCGGACTTGCGGTCCAGACGCGGCAGCCCCTTCCAGGTGTCCACCAGCGCCCGCAGCCGCTCACCCGCGGCCCGCCACTGGTCGGACTGCGCGAGCTGTTCCGCCTCGACGACCAGGTCCTCCTTGGCCTTGCGGGCCTCGTCGGACTGCTTGGCCCGCTGGGCCTTGCGCTCCTCGCGGCGCGCCTCGACGGTCTCCACGAGCTTGTCCAGCCGGCCGCGCAGCGCCGCCAGGTCGCCGACCGCGTGGTGCGCGTCCACCTGCTCGCGCAGGTGGTCGATGGCGGCCTGGGCGTCCTTCGCCGACAGGTCGGTGGTCCGCACTCGCTTCTCGAGGAGGCCGATCTCGACAACCAGGCCCTCGTACTTGCGCTCGAAGTAGGCCAGCGCCTCCTCAGGGGAGCCGGCCGCCCAGGATCCGACGACCTGCTCGCCGTCGGCCGTACGCACGTACACGGTCCCCGTCTCGTCGACGCGGCCCCACGGGTCGCTGCTCACAGCGCCTCCTCCACATGATGCCTGCGGGGTGCCTCAGCGCCCCCGGGCATCCACCACAGTTTCGTCACGGCCAACATAGGCGACCAGCGGGTTCCCTGTCCGCATCCAGCGCGACCGAAATTGCGCCGACGGCCTTGACCGCCCTCAGGACTTGGCGACCGTCGCCTTGTTGATCACAACGGTCGCGTTCGGGGCACCGTCACCCTGGCCGGTGCTCTCGCCGGCCGCCGCGATCTTGTCCAGCACCTTCATGCCGGACGCGGAGATCGTGCCGAACGGCGTGTACTGGGGCGGCAGCGGGCTGTCCTTGTAGACCAGGAAGAACTGGCTGCCGCCGGTGTGCTTCTGGCCGGTGTTGGCCATCGCCACGGTGCCCGCCGGGTACGTGTTCTTCTTCAGGCTCGAATCCTTCAGGTTCTCGTCCGGCAGCGTGTAGCCGGGACCGCCCATGCCGGTGCCCTGCGGGTCGCCGCACTGCAGCACGTAGATGCCCTGCGTGGTCAGGCGGTGGCACTTGGTGTGGTCGAAGAAGCCCTTGCCCGCGAGGAAGTCGAAGGAGTTGACCGTGTGCGGGGCCGCGGACGTCTTCAGCGCGATCGGGATGTCACCGCACGTCGTCGCGAGGTTCAGCGTGTACTTCGCCGACGTGTCGATCGACATCGCCGGCTCCTTCTTCCAGCTGAGCTTCTGCACCGAGCCCGCGGCAGGCTTCTGGCACGGGTCCGGCGCCTTGCTCGGCCGCGCGGACGCGCTCGGCGTGGTCTTGGCGCTCGCGTCGGTCTTCTTGTCGTCGCCTCCCAGCGCGTGGGTCGTGTACAGCGCCACACTGCCGATCACGATCACGCCCAGTACCGACGCGATCGCGGAGTTGCGCACACGGGCCTTGCGCCGCGACTCGGTGCGCCGCTGCTGCTGACGCAAGAACTTCTCCCGGGCGAGCTGACGCCGCCGCTGCTCCTGGCTGACCACCGGGTTCTCTCCTCATGCGTGTCGTTGTCGAGCGGTACGCGTGCGTCCTCGTGGGCCGACCACTGCGTGTAGCCCCGTACCGTATATGGGTTCGCTGAGGAAACGGCAGCGCCGGTAGGCTCTGAGCGCGGCCGAGGCCGCCTTGTCACCGCCTGCCAACCGATGAAACGAAGGACGATCGTGCTCATTGCCGGGTTCCCCGCCGGGGCCTGGGGGACGAACTGCTACCTCGTCGCCCCCGCCGCCGGTGAGGAGTGCGTGATCATCGACCCGGGCCACCAGGCCGCCGAGGGAGTCGAGGAAACGCTGAAGAAGCATCGGCTCAAGCCCGTCGCGGTCGTCCTCACCCATGGCCACATCGACCATGTGGCCTCGGTCGTCCCCGTGTGCGGCGCCCATGACGTCCCCGCCTGGATCCATCCCGAGGACCGCTTCATGATGAGCGACCCGGAGAAGGCGCTCGGCCGCTCCATCGGCATGCCGCTCATGGGCGAGCTGACCGTGGGCGAGCCCGACGACGTCAGGGAACTGGCCGACGGGGCGCGGCTGGAGCTGGCCGGGCTGGAGTTCTCCGTCGCGCACGCGCCGGGCCATACCAAGGGGTCGGTGACCTTCCGGATGCCCGAGAGCGCCGACGTCCCGTCGGTGTTCTTCTCCGGGGATCTGCTGTTCGCCGGCTCCATCGGACGCACCGACCTGCCGGGCGGATCCATGGCGGACATGCTCGGGTCGCTGGCACGGGTGTGCCTGCCGCTCGACGACTCCACCGTGGTCCTGTCCGGCCACGGCCCCCAGACGACCATCGGCCGCGAGCGCGCCACCAACCCCTATCTGCGGGAAGTGGCAGCCGGCCAGGGAGCCCCCGCGGCTCCCCGACGAGGAATGTGACGAGAGAGCTTCCCGTGAGCACCTTCCAGGCCCCCAAGGGCACCTACGACCTGATCCCGCCGGACTCGGCCACGTACCTCGCGGTCCGTGAGGCGATCGCCGCTCCGCTGCGCAACTCCGGCTACGGCTACATCGAGACCCCCGGTTTCGAGAACGTCGAGCTGTTCGCGCGCGGCGTCGGCGAGTCCACCGACATCGTGACCAAGGAGATGTACGCCTTCGAGACCAAGGGCGGCGACAAGCTCGCCCTGCGCCCCGAGGGCACGGCCTCCGTGCTGCGCGCGGCCCTGGAGGCCAACCTGCACAAGACCGGCAACCTCCCGGTCAAGCTCTGGTACTCGGGCTCGTACTACCGCTACGAGCGCCCGCAGAAGGGCCGTTACCGCCACTTCTCCCAGGTGGGCGCCGAGGCGATCGGCGCGGAGGACCCGGCCCTCGACGCCGAGCTGATCATCCTGGCCGACCAGGCGTACCGCTCGCTGGGCCTGCGCGACTTCCGCATCCTGCTCAACAGCCTGGGCGACAAGGAGTGCCGGCCGGTGTACCGGGCCGCGCTCCAGGACTTCCTGCGCGGCCTGGACATCGACGAGGACACGCGCCGGCGCGCCGAGATCAACCCGCTGCGCGTCCTGGACGACAAGCGTGAGTCCGTCCAGAAGCAGCTCACCGGCGCCCCGCTGCTGCGCGACTACCTTTGCGACGCGTGCAAGGCGTACCACGAGGAGGTCCGCGAGCTGATCACGGCGGCGGGCGTGGCCTTCGAGGACGACCCGAAGCTGGTCCGCGGCCTGGACTACTACACCCGCACCACCTTCGAGTTCGTGCACGACGGCCTCGGCTCGCAGTCCGCGGTGGGCGGCGGCGGCCGCTACGACGGCCTGTCCGAGATGATCGGCGGCCCCGCGCTGCCCTCCGTCGGCTGGGCCCTCGGCGTCGACCGCACGGTCCTCGCGCTGGAGGCCGAGGGTGTGGAGCTGGACATCCCCGCCGGCACCTCCGTCTACGCCGTCCCGCTCGGCGAGGAGGCCCGGCGCGTCCTGTTCGCCAAGATCACCGAGCTGCGCAGGGTGGGCATCGCGGCGGACTTCTCGTACGGCGGCAAGGGCCTCAAGGGCGCGATGAAGAGCGCCAACCGCAGCGGCGCGCGCTACGCCCTCGTCGCCGGTGAGCGCGACCTCGCCGAGGGCGTCGTCCAGCTCAAGGACATGGAGTCCGGCGAGCAGACGGCGATCGGCGTCAACGAGATCGTGGCGGAGCTGGAGTCCCGGCTCGGCTAGTCGGCACGACGCACAGGAAGGGCGCCGGGGATGTCCCCGGCGCCCTTCTCGCTGCTCCAGCGGTCCGGCATCGGGTCGCCGCGCGGCCGGAAGAACCGACAGATCCCGTCAACTCGGCGGGTGCCGGTTCGTCCTGCCGGTCGATTCCGGCCGGGGACCGCCCGGCGCGGCCGCCCGGCGCCGGGTCCGCGCCGGGCGCCGGGACCTCGACCCCGTCCCGGGACCGGTTGCCCCGGAGGACCTCCGCCATGGTGTCCCCGCCCACGCCGTCGGGTCCGAGCAGGCCGGACGCCTTATCGCGCCGGATGCCGGGATCCGGGCCCGTCCACCGCGGTCGCGTCCCCGTGCCGCGCCCGCGGTCCCGGCGCGTTCACCTCGAATTCGCTCGCGTGTGCTGTCATGGCCTTGATGCTCTGGCTGGAACCCCACGGTCCGTGACCGCCGGCGGAGCGGCTTGTGTCCGTCGAACGGTGGGCACACAGGAGGGTGCGGCACAATGGCCGACGCCCGAAGATGGTCCAACTCTCAAGTGACGGAATCGGCGTGATGAGCAAGACGACAGTCAACGACGTCTCCGCGGTGTCCGGTCCCGACCGCCCCGCCGACGCCCGCACGGTGGGCGGCAGCCGCGCCTTCGCCCTGCTGCTGGTCATCACCGGCGCGGCCGGACTCCTGGCCGCCTGGGTGATCACGCTCGACAAGTTCAAGATCCTCGAATACAAGGTCGCGGGCAAGACCTTCACCCCGGGGTGCAGCGTGAACCCGGTGGTCTCCTGCGGCAGCGTGATGGAGAGCAAGCAGGCCGCCGTCTTCGGCTTCCCCAACCCGATGCTCGGCCTGGTCTGCTACGGCGTCGTGATCTGCGTCGGCATGAGCCTGCTGACCCGCGCCCGCTTCCCGCGCTGGTACTGGCTGACGTTCGACTTCGGCACCCTCTTCGGCGTCTGCTTCGTCACCTGGCTGCAGTTCGAGTCCCTGTACCGGATCAACGCCCTGTGCCTGTGGTGCTCGCTGGCCTGGGTCGCCACGATCACCATGTTCTGGTACGTCACCTCGTTCAACGTCCGCAACGCCTTCCTGCCCGCCCCGCGCTGGCTGCGCTCCTTCTTCGGCGAGTTCACCTGGGTGCTCCCGGTCACCCACTGCGGCATCATCGCCATGCTGATCCTGACCCGCTGGGGCAGCCAGCTCTGGGCCTGAGCCCCCGCCCGCGGCCCGGCCCGGCGCCCGGTCCCGGACCGGGGCCGGGCCGGATTGTCGGTGCCGTGTCTTAGGGTTTCAGCGTGGAACCCGACCTCTTCACCGCAGCAGCCGAGGAACGCCAGGAGAAGGACCCGGCGGCCAGTCCCCTGGCGGTGCGCATGCGCCCGCGCACGCTCGACGAGGTCGTGGGCCAGCAGCACCTGCTCAAGCCCGGCTCGCCCCTGCGCCGCTTGGTCGGCGAGGGCTCCGGCGGCCCCGCCGGACCGTCCTCGGTGATCCTTTGGGGCCCGCCCGGCACCGGCAAGACGACCCTCGCGTACGTCGTCTCCAAGGCGACCAACAAGCGCTTCGTGGAGCTGTCCGCGATCACCGCGGGCGTCAAGGAGGTGCGCGCCGTCATCGACGGCGCCCGCCGCGCCGCCGGCGGCTTCGGCACCGAGACCGTCCTCTTCCTGGACGAGATCCACCGCTTCAGCAAGGCCCAACAGGACTCCCTGCTCCCCGCCGTCGAGAACCGCTGGGTGACCCTGATCGCGGCCACCACCGAGAACCCCTACTTCTCGGTGATCTCCCCGCTCCTGTCCCGCTCCCTGCTGCTCACCCTCGAACCCCTCACCGACGACGACGTCCGCGGCCTGCTCCGCCGCGCCCTGGACGCCGAGCGGGGCCTGAAGGGCGCGGTCACCCTCCCCGAGGACACCGAGGACCACCTGCTGCGCATCGCTGGCGGCGACGCCCGCCGCGCCCTGACCGCCCTGGAGGCCGCCGCCGGGGCCGCCCTCGACCAGGGCGAGAGCGAGATCTCCCTCGCGACCCTGGAGCAGACCGTGGACCGTGCGGCGGTGAAGTACGACCGCGACGGCGACCAGCACTACGACGTCGCCAGCGCCCTCATCAAGTCCATCCGCGGCTCCGACGTGGACGCGGCCCTGCACTACCTCGCCCGCATGATCGAGGCCGGCGAGGACCCCCGGTTCATCGCCCGGCGCCTGATGATCTCCGCCAGCGAGGACATCGGCCTGGCCGACCCGAACGCGCTGCCCATCGCGGTCGCCGCCGCCCAGGCCGTCGCCATGATCGGCTTCCCCGAGGCGGCGCTGACCCTCAGCCACGCCACCATCGCCCTCGCGCTCGCCCCGAAGTCCAACTCCGCGACGACCGCGATAGGCGCCGCCCTGGAGGACGTGCGCAAGGGCCTCGCGGGCGCGGTGCCCCCGCATCTGCGCGACGGCCACTACAAGGGCGCCGCCAAGCTCGGCCACGCGCAGGGGTACGTGTACCCGCACGACCTGCCCGAGGGCATCGCCGAGCAGCAGTACGCCCCGGACGCGCTGAAGGACCGCGAGTACTACGCGCCGAGCCGGCACGGCGCCGAGGCGCGGTACGCGGACGCGGTCGACTGGACCCGCAAGCACCTCGGTCGCAGACGGTCCTGAGCAGCCTGTAGAATGCCCGGAAGCGCCCAGTCCCGTGCCGTCAGAGCGGGACAGCGGGCCGGAGTTCCCGTCCTCCCGGGGATGGACTCCAGGAGCGTCGCGCACCGTCGATCGGTGTCGCGGGCAGCCCACCACCACCCCGGAGCCCGGGAGCGGTCGGTGGGCCACTCGCGTGCTGCACGTATGTGCCCAGACCAGGGAAGCGGCTGCCCAGCAGGTCCCCTCGCGGACCGGCGGGTTTTCCCGGCTGCGGATGCGACCTCCCCGAACCCTGGCAAGCCGAACACTACGAAACGAGATTGAGACAGTGGCGAACCAGTCCCGCCCCAAGGTCAAGAAGTCGCGTGCCCTCGGCATCGCGCTGACCCCGAAGGCCGTCAAGTACTTCGAGGCCCGCCCCTACCCGCCGGGTGAGCACGGCCGCGGCCGCAAGCAGAACTCGGACTACAAGGTCCGTCTGCTGGAGAAGCAGCGCCTGCGCGCTCAGTACGACATCTCCGAGCGCCAGCTGGTCCGCGCCTACGAGCGTGCGTCCAAGGTCCAGGGCAAGACCGGTGAGGCCCTGATCGTGGAGCTGGAGCGCCGCCTCGACGCGCTGGTCCTGCGTTCGGGTCTCGCCCGCACGATCTACCAGGCCCGCCAGATGGTCGTCCACGGCCACATCCAGGTCAACGGCCAGAAGGTCGACAAGCCGTCCTTCCGTGTCCGTCCGGACGACGTCGTGCAGGTCCGCGACCGCTCCAAGGACAAGACGCTCTTCCAGATCGCCCGTGAGGGTGGCTTCGCCGCGGACGGCGAGACCCCGCGCTACCTCCAGGTGAACCTCAAGGCCCTGGCGTTCCGCCTGGACCGTGAGCCGAACCGCAAGGAGATCCCGGTGATCTGCGACGAGCAGCTCGTCGTCGAGTACTACGCCCGCTGATCCCAGCCCCGGCGCAGCACCGCACTCCGGCCCGCCGTCTTTCCCGTCCTTCCGGGCGGGGGAGGCGGCGGGTCCGCGTTTTCCCGGCCGCGCCGCCCGCCCGTCCTACCGCTGCCTCCCGGCTTCGCGGCCCCCGCCCGCCCGCACCGCGTCCCACCGCGACGATCCGCGGGGCACCGGCACCGAGACCGGCGGTCGCGCCCCGTCCCGGCCCAGCACCCGGCCCACCGCGGCCTCCCGGTCCAGGCGCGCTCCGCGTCGTACGCACTCCTCGTAACGGGCGTCGCCCAGCGCCTCGCGGGCGGTCGTCTCGCACTGGGCGTGCGGGGCGTTGTAGTGCGCCGAGCCGAAGAGGGGGAGGCCCACCGAGGGCCAGGAACGTGCGGCCGCGCCCTGGAGGAGGGCGGCCTCGGCGGCATCGCCCTCGGTCGCCGTCACCAGGGCGAGGAGTTCGAGGGAGAGGACCGAGCCGAGCAGGTCGTCGAAGGCGTGGGCATGGCGCAGGCACTCGGTCAACAGCTCCCGGGCGCGTGCCGAGGCGCCGTCCCGCCAGGCCGCGTACGCCAGCACGTACAGCGCGTACGACCGCGCCCAGCGCTCCCCGTGCTCCTCGCACACCCGGCGCACGTCCTCGCACAGTCGCACCGCGTCCGGCAGGTCCCCCTGGAAGGCACGCGCCATCGCCAGCTCCACCCGCCCCATGAGCACATTGCTGTTCAGCTCGCCGATCTCCCCGTAGCGGGCGAGCGCCGACCGCAGCAGCGTTTCTGCACGCGGCAGATCGTCCGTGACCAGCGCCAGACAGCCGGTGCGGTGCTCCGCGTACGCCACCGCCAGCGGGTCCGCTGCCCGCTCAGCCCGCTCCCGGCACGCGCGCAGCGCCTCCCGCGCCGGACCGCGGTCGCCCTGGAGCACCGCCACATAGCCGAGCACCCACAGGGCCTTGAGCCGGGACCGTTCGTACCCCGACTCCAGGGCCGCGCTCCGCTCCAGCCAGCGCCGCCCCTCCGCGAGCCGGCCGCAGCCCACCCAGCAGAACCACAGCGACCCCGCCAGGTACTGGCCGAGATGCGCCTCCTCGGGCTGGGTGAGGCAGAACTCCAGCGCGGCCCGCAGGCTGGGCAGCTCCACCGCCACCCGCGCGGCCACCTCCCGCTGCCGGGGCGAGAACCACTCCTGCTCGCACCAGGTCGCCAGCCCCAGGTACCAGTCCCGGTGCCGCCGGCGCAGCCGGGCCGCGTCCCCGGTCGCCTCCAGCCAGCCGGCGCCGTAGGCCCGCACGGTGTCCAGCATCCGGAAGCGGGAACCCGCCGGGGTCTCCTCGCGAGTGATCACCGACTGGGCCACCAGCTCCGAGAGCACGTCGAGGACGTCCGTGTCGGGCAGCCCGTCCCCACTGCACACGTACTCGACCGCCTCCAGGTCGAAGGTCCCCGCGAACACCGTGAGCCGCGCCCACAGCAGCCGTTCGGGCGGGGTGCACAGCTCATGGCTCCAGCCGATCGCCGTGCGCAGCGTCTGGTGCCGGGGCAGCACATCGCGGCCGCCGCCGGTCAGCAGCCGGAACCGGTCGTCCAGGCGGCCCAGCAGCTGCGCGGGGGACAGGACCCGCAGCCGCCCCGCCGCCAGCTCCAGCGCCAGCGGGATGCCGTCCAGGCGCCGGCACAGCTCCCGCACCTCGGGGCCGTCGGACACCGGGACCCCCTGCTCCCGGGCCCGGTCCGTGAACAGCTCCACCGCCTCGTCCGCGCCGAGCGGCGCCAGCGGGAACAGCCGCTCGCCCGCCAGGCCCAGCGGCCGCCGACCCACCGCCAGCACCCGCAGCTCGGGCAGCTCGCGCAGCAGCTCCGCGACCAACTCGGCCGCGGCGTCCACCAGATGCTCGAACCCGTCGAGGACCAGCAGCACCGGGCGCCCGGCCAGTTGCTCCGGCACCGTCTCGCGCGGCGCCCGCGCGGTGTGGTCGGTCAGCCCGAGGGCCTCCGCCACCTCGTACTCCACGAACTCCGGGTCGTGCGCCGACGCCAGCTCCACCCAGCCGTGCGCCGTCTCCCAGTCCGCGACGACCCGCGCGGCCAGCCGGGACTTGCCCACGCCCCCGGCCCCGGTCACCGTCACCAGCCGGCCCGCCCGCAGCGCCGCGGCGAGCCCCGCCACCTCCGCCGTACGTCCGACGAATCCGGTCACTTCGAGGGGCGGCTCGCCGTCGGCGAAAGGTTCTGGGCACTGAGGACCTCGCATGGGACACGGAGCGTACTGAACCGTGTTCATTCCGTACAATCGCTTCCCACAACTCCACCGCTCGCGCGGGGAAACCGGTACGGAGCGTCCGCCCCGGCGCGATAGGCTCGGGACACGACTTTTCCGATGCTCAGGCACGTTTCAGGGAGCGGGTGCGCACAGTGTCCGGTGGCGAGGTGGCCGGGATCCTGGTGGCCGTCTTCTGGGCGATCCTGGTCTCCTTCCTCGCGGTGGCTCTCGTGAGGCTGGCCCAGACGCTCAAGGCGACCACCAAGCTCGTGGCGGACGTGACCGACCAGGCCGTTCCGCTGCTCGGGGAGGCGTCCCGGGCCGTGCGCTCCGCGCAGACCCAGATCGACCGGGTCGACGCGATCGCCACCGACGTCCAGGAGGTCACCTCGAACGCCTCCGCGCTGTCGACCACTGTGGCCTCCACCTTCGGCGGCCCGCTGGTCAAGGTCGCGGCCTTCGGCTACGGCGTCCGCAGGGCGCTCGGCGGCCGCAAGGCGGAGGACGTGCCCGAGGAGTCGCCCCGGCGTACCGTGATCGTGGGCCGCACGGTCCCCGCCGCACGACGCAAGCGCAACCTCCGCGGGAAGAGGGACTGAGACCGAGCCATGTTCCGCCGTACGTTCTGGTTCACCACCGGCGTCGCCGCCGGCGTCTGGGCCACCACCAAGGTCAACCGCAAGCTGCGGCAGCTGACCCCCGAGAGCCTGGCCGCGACCGCGGCCAACAAGGCCCTGGAGACCGGACAGCGCCTGAAGGACCGCGCGGTCGGCTTCGCGCTCGACGTCCGCGACAACATGGCCCAGCGGGAGAACGAGCTCCAGGAGGCCCTCGGCATCCAGGAGGACCCCGGACTTCCCGCCCCCCGGCGGCTCGCCGCCATCGAGTACACCCCGAGCGCCAACCGCACCAACCCGAAGTACATCGAATCCCCGATGCACTCGTACAACCGGAATGAGGACCACTGATGGAGTCGGCCGAGATTCGCCGCCGCTGGCTGAGCTTCTTCGAGGAGCGCGGGCACACCGTCGTCCCTTCGGCGTCGCTCATCGCGGACGACCCGACTCTGCTCCTCGTCCCCGCCGGCATGGTGCCCTTCAAGCCCTACTTCCTGGGTGAGGTCAAGCCGCCGTTCCAGCGCGCCACCAGCGTGCAGAAGTGCGTGCGCACGCCCGACATCGAAGAGGTCGGCAAGACCACCCGCCACGGCACGTTCTTCCAGATGTGCGGCAACTTCTCCTTCGGCGACTACTTCAAGGAAGGCGCCATCAAGTACGCCTGGGAGCTGCTCACCAGCGCCCGGGACAAGGGCGGTTACGGCCTCGACCCCGAGCGCCTGTGGATCACCGTCTACCAGGACGACGACGAGGCCGAGCAGATCTGGCACGAGGTCGTCGGCGTGCCCAAGGAGCGCATCCAGCGCCTGGGCAAGAAGGACAACTTCTGGTCCATGGGCGTCCCCGGCCCCTGCGGCCCCTGCTCCGAGATCAACTACGACCGCGGCCCCGAGTTCGGCGTCGAGGGCGGCCCGGCCGTCAACGACGAGCGGTACGTGGAGATCTGGAACCTCGTCTTCATGCAGTACGAGCGGGGCGAGGGCACCGGCAAGGACGACTTCGAGATCCTCGGCGACCTGCCCAGCAAGAACATCGACACCGGCCTCGGTCTTGAGCGCCTCGCCATGATTCTGCAGGGCGTGCAGAACATGTACGAGATCGACACCTCGATGGCCGTCATCGAGAAGGCCACCGAGCTGACCGGCGTCCGCTACGGAGACGCCCACGACTCGGACGTCTCCCTGCGTGTGGTCACCGACCACATGCGCACGTCCGTGATGCTCATCGGCGACGGCGTCACCCCGGGCAACGAGGGCCGCGGCTACGTGCTGCGCCGCATCATGCGCCGCGCCATCCGCAACATGCGCCTGCTCGGTGCCACCGGTCCGGTGGTCAGGGACCTGATCGACACCGTGATCGGCATGATGGGCCGGCAGTACCCGGAGCTGGTCACCGACCGCGAGCGCATCGAGAAGGTCGCCCTCGCCGAGGAGAACGCCTTCCTGAAGACGCTGAAGGCCGGCACCAACATCCTGGACACCGCCGTCACCGAGACCAAGCAGTCCGGTGGTTCCGTCCTGTCCGGCGAGAAGGCCTTCCTGCTCCACGACACGTGGGGCTTCCCGATCGACCTCACCCTGGAGATGGCCGCCGAGCAGGGCCTGTCCGTGGACGAGGAGGGCTTCCGGCGCTTGATGAAGGAGCAGCGGGAGCGCGCCAAGGCCGACGCCCAGGCCAAGAAGACCGGCCACGCCGACCTGGGTGCCTACCGCGAGATCGCCGACAGCGCCGGTGCCACCGACTTCATCGGCTACACCGACACCGAGGGCGAGTCCACCATCGTCGGCCTGCTGGTCGACGGCGCCTCCTCCCCGGCCGCCTCCGAGGGCGACGAGGTGGAGGTCGTCCTGGACCGCACCCCGTTCTACGCCGAGGGCGGCGGCCAGATCGGCGACACCGGCCGCATCAAGGTCGACACCGGCGCCGTGATCGAGATCCGCGACTGCCAGAAGCCGGTGCCGGGTGTCTACGTCCACAAGGGCGTGGTCCAGGTCGGCGAGGTGACGGTCGGCGCCAAGGCCCACGCCTCCATCGACAACCGCCGCCGCAAGGCCATCGCCCGCGCCCACTCGGCCACCCACCTCACCCACCAGGCCCTGCGCGACGCCCTCGGCCCGACGGCCGCCCAGGCCGGTTCCGAGAACCAGCCCGGCCGCTTCCGTTTCGACTTCGGGTCGCCGTCCGCCGTGCCGACGGCCGTGATGACCGACGTCGAGCAGAAGATCAACGAGGTGCTGGCCCGCGATCTCGACGTGCACGCCGAGGTCATGGGCATCGACGAGGCCAAGAAGCAGGGCGCCATCGCCGAGTTCGGCGAGAAGTACGGCGAGCGGGTCCGTGTGGTGACCATCGGCGACTTCTCCAAGGAGCTGTGCGGCGGCACGCACGTGCACAACACCGCCCAGCTGGGGCTGGTGAAGCTGCTCGGCGAGTCCTCCATCGGCTCGGGTGTGCGCCGTATCGAGGCCCTGGTCGGTGTGGACGCCTACAACTTCCTCGCCCGTGAGCACACGGTCGTCAACCAGCTGACCGAGCTGCTCAAGGGCCGCTCGGAGGAGCTGCCGGAGAAGGTCTCCGCCATGCTCGGCAAGCTGAAGGACGCCGAGAAGGAGATCGAGAAGTTCCGCGCCGAGAAGGTGCTCCAGGCCGCCGGCGGTCTCGCCGAGTCCGCCAGGGACGTGCGGGGCATCGCCCTGGTCACCGGCCAGGTGCCGGACGGCACCACGCCGGACGACCTGCGCAAGCTGGTCCTCGACGTGCGCGGCCGCATCCAGGGCGGCCGGGCCGCCGTGGTCGCCCTGTTCACGGTGAACAACGGCAAGCCGCTGACGGTCATCGCCACCAACGAGGCCGCCCGCGAGCGTGGCCTGAAGGCCGGTGACCTGGTGCGTACGGCCGCCAAGACCCTCGGCGGCGGCGGTGGCGGCAAGCCGGACGTCGCCCAGGGCGGCGGCCAGAACCCGGCCGCCGTCGGCGAGGCCGCCGAGGCCGTCGAGCGTCTCGTCGCCGAGACCGCCAAGTGACGGGCGAGACGGCCAACTGACATCCGAGTAAGGAAACAGTCGGAAATGCGCAGAGGACGTCGGCTTTCGATCGACGTCGGGGACGCCCGGATCGGGGTCGCCTCGTGCGACCCCGACGGGATCCTCGCCACCCCGGTGGAGACGGTCCCCGGCCGGGACGTCCCCGCCGCCCACCGCCGGTTGCGTCAACTGGTGGCGGAGTATGAGCCGATCGAGGTAGTCGTCGGTCTCCCTCGCTCCCTCAAGGGGGGCGAGGGTCCGGCCGCCGTCAAGGTCCGCGCCTTCGCCCAGGAGCTGGCCAGGGGCATCAAACCGGTGCCGGTCCGCCTCGTGGACGAGCGGATGACGACCGTGACGGCCAGTCAGGGGCTGCGGGCCTCGGGCGTGAAGTCCAAGAAGGGCCGGGCCGTCATCGACCAGGCCGCGGCCGTGATCATCCTTCAGCAGGCCCTCGAATCCGAACGGGTGTCAGGTAAGGCACCAGGCGAGGGCGTCGAAGTGGTCATCTGATCGCGATACGGTAACGTTCCGCGCGATGCGGCGGCGTTCGAACAGCCGACGCACAACAAGAGGCGGAGCGGAAGCCGGCCCCCGGCCGTGTGACCGTCGGCCTCGCGGCTCTAGGGGATCGATGACTGAGTATGGCCGGGGCCCAGGCTCCGAACCGTGGCATCCGCAGGACCCGTTGTACGGGGACGGCGGATGGGAAGGGCAGCAGGCTTACGCCGGGCATCAGGCTGCCTACGGCGGCCAGTCGCAGCAGCAGTACCCTCAGCAGCAGCAGTACGGCGACTGGTCGCAGGGCCAGCAGCCGGGGTACGACGGTCAGCAGTACCCGTACTACGGGGACCAGGGACATCCTCAGTACGACCCCCATTACCAGGGCCAGCACCCGGAGTACCAGCAGCAGCCCCAGCAGCCGGGCCACCCCGGCCACCAGGGCTGGGACGCGACCGGCACCCACGGCCAGGTGCCCTACGCGGCCGACCCGGGCGACCCCTACGGTCAGCAACCCGTGGCGTACGGCGCCGAGCAGCCCGACCTCTACGGCACCGAGGACGCCTATCCGCCGCCGGAGCCGCCCGGCCGCAGGCGCCCCGAGGCCGAACCCGAGCAGGACTCCGTCGCCGACGACGAGGAGGAGCACGCCTTCTTCGCGGGCGGCGGCGAGGACGACGACGAGGAGCACGAGCTGGCCGGCCGCCGGGAGCGGCGCGGCGGCAAGGGCAGAAAACCCGTCAAGAGCAAGAAACGGCGTACCGGCTGCGCCTGCATGGTCGTCGTCCTGGTCTTCGGCGGCGGCCTCGGCGGAGTCGGGTACTACGGCTACAAGTTCTACCAAAATCGTTTCGCCCCGGCTCCGGACTACGCGGGCGAGGGCACCGGCGAGACGGTGACCGTCGAGATCCCCAAGGGCGCCGGCGGCTGGGACATCGGACGGCGGCTGAAGGAGGCCGGCGTCGTCAAGAGCGCCGAGGCCTTCGTGCACGCCCAGGGCACGACACCGGGCGGCGACTCGATCCAGGCCGGCGCCTATCTCCTGAAAAAGGAGATGTCCGCGGCCAGCGCCGTGCGCATGATGCTCGACCCGAAGAGCCAGAACAATGTGATCGTGACGCCGGGCGAGCGGAATGTCGCCGTTTACCAGGCCATCGACAAGAAGCTTGAGATCTCCGCCGGCAGCACCGAGAAGATCGCGAAGAAGGAATACCGGGACCTCGGTATGCCGGCCTGGGTGCAGAACAGCCCCGAGATGAAGGACCCGCTGGAGGGCTTCCTCTTCCCGGGCACCTATCCGGCCGCCAAGGGCATGAAGCCGGACACGATCCTCAAGCAGATGGTGGCCCAGGCCAAGGAGCGGTACGCCACCTACGGCCTGGACGCGAAGGCCAGGTCGCTGGGCCTGCACGACGCTTTCGAGCTGGTCACGGTCGCGAGCCTGGTGCAGGCGGAGGGCAAGACCCACGACGACTTCCGCAAGATGGCCGAGGTGGTCTACAACCGCCTCAAGCCCACCAACACCGAGACGAACCAGTTGCTGCAGTTCGACTCGACGTACAACTACGCCAAGGGCACCAGTAACATCCATATCTCCGAGAAGGAGATCAACAGCAACCAGAGCCCGTACAACACGTACACCCACAAGGGCCTTCCGCCCGGTCCCATCGGCAACCCCGGCGAGGACGCGATCAAGGCGGCGCTGAATCCGACCCACGACGGCTGGATCTATTTCGTGGCGACCGACGGTACGACCAATACCGAATTCGCCCGCACCTACGAAGAATTCAAGCAGCTCAAGGACAAGTTCAATGCCAGCTCGGGCAACTGACGCCCGCCGGGCCGCCGTGCTCGGAAAGCCCATCGCCCACTCGCTCTCCCCGGTGCTGCACCGGGCGGCCTACGAGGAACTGGGGCTCGCCGGCTGGTCGTACGACCGTTTCGAGGTCGACGAGGCCGCGTTGCCCGCCTTCTTCGAGGGGCTCGGGCCCGAGTGGGCGGGGCTGTCGCTCACCATGCCGCTGAAGCGGGCGGTCATCCCGCTGCTGGACCAGATCAGCGAGACGGCCGCCGCCGTGGACGCCGTCAACACGGTGGTGTTCGACGCGGACGGCCGTAAGCGAGGGGACAACACCGACATCCCGGGCATGGTGGCCGCGCTGCGCGAACACGGCATCGAACAGGTGGAGTCCGCCGCGATCCTCGGTGCCGGCGCCACCGCCTCCTCCGCGCTCGCCGCCCTGTCCCGCGTCTGCACCGGCGAGGTCGTCGCCTACGTGCGCAGCGAGCCCCGCGCCGAGGAGATGCGCCAGTGGGGCCGCCGCCTCGACGTGGACGTCCGCACGGCCGACTGGTCGGACGCGGCCGAGGCCCTGCGCGCCCCGCTGGTGATCGCCACCACCCCCGCCGGTACCACCGACGCCCTCGCCGCCGCCGTACCCGAACGCCCCGCCACCCTGTTCGACGTGCTCTACGAGCCCTGGCCCACCGAGCTGGCGGCCCGCTGGTCCATGTACGGCGGCGCCGTCGTCGGCGGCCTCGACCTGCTGGTCCACCAGGCCGTGCTCCAGGTCGAACAGATGACCGGGATCGCCCCGGCGCCGCTGGAGGCCATGCGCAGGGCCGGGGAACAGGCGCTCGCCGCCCGCTGACCTCCCCGTACCGCGTCCGCCGCCCGCTGACCTCCCCGTACCGCGTCCGCCGGCCGTCCACGACCCGTCCGCTTGCTGGACCGGACACCGGACACCCGTCCCGGACGTGGGAGGATCGGAGGTGGCGGACCGGCGCCGCGCATCCGGTCCCGTCGTCGGCGCCCGCGAGCACGCGTGCGCCGGGCAGTACCGGGCGCGAACACTGAGGAGCACCGTTGAGCAGGCTGCGTTGGCTGACCGCGGGGGAGTCCCACGGTCCCGCACTTGTGGCGACGCTGGAGGGCCTTCCCGCCGGCGTACCGATCACCACGGAGATGGTGGCGGACCACCTCGCGCGGCGGCGGCTCGGCTATGGCCGCGGTGCGCGGATGAAGTTCGAGCGGGACGAGGTCACCTTTCTGGGTGGTGTCCGGCACGGGCTGACCCTCGGTTCGCCGGTCGCGATCATGGTGGGCAACACCGAGTGGCCGAAGTGGGAGCAGGTGATGTCGGCCGACCCGGTCGACGCCGAGATCCTCGACGGGCTCGCGCGCAACGCGCCGCTGACCCGGCCGCGGCCCGGTCACGCGGACCTCGCGGGCATGCAGAAGTACGGCTTCGACGAGGCCCGTCCGATCCTGGAGCGGGCCTCGGCCCGTGAGACGGCGGCCCGGGTGGCGCTGGGTGCGGTGGCCCGGTCGTACCTGAAGGAGACGGCCGGGATCGAGATCGTCTCGCATGTGGTCGAGCTGTGCTCGGTGAAGGCCCCCGCCGGGGTGTACCCGACGCCGGCCGACGTCGAGAAGCTGGACGCGGACCCGCTGCGCTGCCTGGACGCGGACGCGTCGAAGGCGATGGTGGCGGAGGTCGACCAGGCCCACAAGGACGGTGACACCCTCGGTGGCGTGGTCGAGGTGCTGGCGTACGGCGTTCCGGTGGGCCTGGGCTCGCACGTGCACTGGGACCGCAAGCTGGACGCGCGCCTGGCCGGGGCCCTGATGGGCATCCAGGCGATCAAGGGCGTGGAGATCGGTGACGGCTTCGAGCTGGCGCGGGTGCCGGGTTCGAAGGCGCACGACGAGATCGTGAGCACCCCGGAGGGCATCCGGCGCGTCTCCGGCCGCGCGGGCGGCACCGAGGGCGGGCTGTCCACGGGCGAGCTGCTGCGGGTGCGGGCCGCGATGAAGCCGATCGCGACCGTGCCGCGCGCGCTGCGGACCGTGGACGTGGCCACCGGCGAGGCCGCGCAGGCCCACCACCAGCGCTCGGACGTCTCGGCCGTGCCGGCCGCGGGCATCGTGGCCGAGGCCATGGTGGCGCTGGTGCTGGCGGACGCGGTCGCGGAGAAGTTCGGCGGCGACTCGGTGGCCGAGACCCGCCGGAACGTCCGGTCGTACCTCGACAACCTGCGAATCCGATGAGCGGGCCGCGTCTGGTCCTCGTCGGCCCGATGGGCGTCGGCAAGTCCACCGTCGGCCGGCTGCTGGCCGAGCGGCTGGGCACCGGCTACCGGGACACCGACGACGACATCGTGGCCGCCGAGGGCCGGGCCATCTCCGAGATCTTCGTGGACGAGGGCGAGGAGTTCTTCCGGGCGCTGGAGAAGGCGGCCGTGGCCGCCGCGCTCGCCGAGCACGAGGGCGTCCTCGCGCTCGGCGGCGGCGCGGTCCTCGACGCGGACACCCGCGCGCTGCTCGCCCGGCACCCGGTCGTCTACCTCTCCATGGACGTCGAGGAGGCGGTGCGGCGCACCGGCCTGAACGTGGCCCGCCCGCTGCTCGCGGTCAACCCGCGCAAGCAGTGGCGCGAGCTGATGGAGGCCCGGCGCCATCTGTACGAGGAGGTCGCCACCGCCGTCGTCGGCACCGACGGCCGCACCCCCGAAGAGGTCACCCAAGCAGCGCTGGACGCACTGGAGTTGAAGAAGGCATGAGCGAGGCAGTCACCCGGATCCAGGTCGCGGGCACCGCGGGCACCGACCCGTACGAGGTGCTGGTCGGCCGTCAACTCCTGGGCGAACTGGCCGGGTTGATCGGGCCCAAGGCCAAGCGCGTGGCCGTGGTCCACCCGGAGGCGCTGGCCGAGACCGGGGACGCCCTCCGCGCCGACCTGGCCGAGCAGGGCTACGAGGCCATCGCCATCCAGGTGCCCAACGCCGAGGAGGCCAAGACCGCCGAGGTCGCCGCCTACTGCTGGAAGGCGCTCGGCCAGTCCAACTTCACCCGCACCGACGTCATCGTCGGCGTGGGCGGCGGCGCCACCACGGACCTCGCGGGCTTCGTGGCGGCGACCTGGCTGCGCGGGGTGCGCTGGATCGCCGTACCGACCACCGTGCTCGCCATGGTGGACGCGGCGGTCGGCGGCAAGACCGGCATCAACACCGCCGAGGGCAAGAACCTGGTGGGCGCCTTCCACCCGCCGGCCGGCGTGCTGTGCGACCTGGCCGCCCTGGACTCCCTGCCGGTCAACGACTACGTCTCCGGACTCGCCGAGATCATCAAGGCCGGCTTCATCGCCGACCCGGTGATCCTCGACCTGATCGAGGCCGACACCGAGGCGGCGCGCACCCCGGCGGGACCGCACACGGCCGAACTGATCGAGCGCTCGATCCGGGTCAAGGCCGAGGTCGTCTCCTCGGACCTGAAGGAGTCGGGCCGCCGCGAGATCCTCAACTACGGCCACACGCTCGGCCACGCCATCGAGAAGAACGAGCGCTACAAGTGGCGGCACGGCGCCGCGGTCGCGGTCGGCATGCACTTCGCCGCCGAACTCGGCCGCCTCGCGGGCCGGTTGGACGACGCGACCGCCGACCGGCACCGCGCGATCCTGGAGTCCGTGGGCCTGCCGCTGCACTACCGCTACGACCAGTGGCCCAAGCTGGTCGAGAACATGAAGGTCGACAAGAAGTCCCGCGGCGATCTGCTGCGCTTCATCGTCCTGGACGGGCTGGCCAAGCCGACCGTCCTGGAGGGCCCCGACCCGGCCGTCCTGCTGGCCGCCTACGGGGAAGTCGGCGAGTAGTCCTCGCAGGCCGCGCCACTTTCTTCGGCGCGTCGGGCACTTCGGGCCGCCCCCGGCCGTTTCACCGAACGACGGCCGGGGACGGTACCGTTCGGAAAGGAGCGGGGCCCGCCCCCCGCCGCCTGCACCCCCAACTGCCTGTACGAGACGGAGTGGCAACGGATGCAGCACGCAGTGGGTTCTCCGCTGCCGCCGCCCCACCAGCCGGGGCACCGGCCGCACACCGGCTGGCCGCCGGCCGCGCACCACCCGGGCGACCACCCCGGCCCCGCCCAGGGCCCCGTCGCCCCGCCCCCGCCCTTCCCGCCTCCGTCGGGACAGGTCCCTCCGGGCGGGCCGCAGCCGCTGGCTCCTTCGGGGCCCGGACACCCGGGACCCCTGGCGCCCTCGGGTCCGGTGCCGCCGGGGCATCCGCACCCGCCGAACCGTTCCGCCCCGGGGCACCCCCAGCCGCCGGCTCCCCCCGGCCCGCCGCCGCAGGCGCCCGCCCCGCGGCGGATGCCCGCTCCGCCCGCCCCCGACAGCACCGGTCATGTGCATCTGCCGCCCGGCGGGCCGTTCGGAGTGCCCACGCCGGCGCCGACCGCCGCCGCGATGCCCGATCCGACGACCACCACGCTGGCCGTCCTGCTGATCGGCCCCGCCGGTGCGGGCAAGACCAGCGTGGCGAAGTACTGGGCGGACCACCGCAGGGTGCCCACGGCTCACATCAGCCTGGACGACGTCCGCGAGTGGGTGCGTTCCGGCTTCGCCGACCCCCAGTCCGGCTGGAACGACCACTCGGAGGCCCAGTACCGCCTGGCCCGCCGCACCTGCGGCTTCGCCGCGCGCAACTTCCTGGCCAACGGCATCTCCTGCATCCTGGACGACGCCGTGTTCCCGGACCGCCCGGTCGTCGGCCTCGGCGGCTGGAAGCGCCACGTCGGTCCCGGCCTGCTCCCGGTCGTCCTGCTGCCCGGCCTGGACGTCGTCCTGGAGCGCAACGCCGAACGCTCGGGCAACCGCCGCCTCACCGACGAGGAGGTCGCCCGCATCCACGGCCGCATGGCCGGCTGGTACGGCTCGGGCCTTCCGATCGTCGACAACTCGCAGCTGGACGTCCCGGGCACGGCGAGGGTCCTGGACGAGGTCCTGGCGAGGGCGATAGCGAGCCCACCGAACTGGTGATCGCAGGGGCCCCGGTCCGGCGCCCGCGGGGCGCGGGAACGGCCGTGACAAGCCCGCCGCCACCCGCGCGCCGGCCATGGAGCCCCTCTCCGGTCCCCGCTCGGCCGCTATAAATCGGCATAAACGACATAAAACTCCTAAGCTCATCTCATGTCAGAGGTGTACGCGAACCGCCGATCCCGCCTCCGGGACCACTTCAACGCGGCCGGCACCGCGGCAGCGCTCGTCACCCGCCCCGCCAACGTGCGCTACCTCGCGGGCGCCGCCCCGCACGGCGCCGTGCTGCTCCTCGGCAGTCACGAGGACCTCCTGGTGTGCGTGGTCCCGCCCGACGACCGTCCCTTCGAGGGCCGCCCGGACGACAGCCTGCGGGTGCACGTCCTCCCCGCGCGGGGCGGCGACACCGCCGTGACCGCCGCGGGCCTCGCCCGGAACCAGGGCGCGGACTCCCTCGCCGTCGAGGAACACCATCTGACGGTCACCCGGCACCGGGCCATCTCCGCCGTCGCCCCCGCCCTGCGTCTCACCGACGTCGGCGGCGCCGTGGAACAGCTCCGGATCGTCAAGGACGAGGAGGAGATCTCCTGCCTGCGGATCGGCGCCGAGATCGCCGACCAGGCCCTCGGCGAGCTGCTGGAGTCGATCCTGGTCGGCCGCACCGAGCGGCACCTCGCCCTGGAGCTGGAGCGCCGCC
Organism: Streptomyces sp. NPDC001056; assembly: GCF_053598955.1. Lineage (NCBI taxonomy): Bacteria > Bacillati > Actinomycetota > Actinomycetes > Kitasatosporales > Streptomycetaceae > Streptomyces > Streptomyces sp. NPDC001056. Next base: position 194,160 of record NZ_JBSFLI010000008.1, read on the forward strand.
TGGTCGACCACGGCGCCGACGGCCCGGCCTTCCCCACCTCCGTCGCCACCGGCCCGAACTCCGGCCGCCGCGGCCACCGGCCCACCGACCGGCGCGTGGAGGAGGGGGATTTCCTCTCCGTCTGCCTCGGCGCCACCTATCGCGGCTACCGCTGCGAGATCGGCCGTACGTTCGTCATCGGCACCTCGCCGGCGGACTGGCAGATCCAGCTGTACGACCTGGTCTTCTCCGCCCAGCGCGCCGGACGCGAGGCCCTCGCCCCCGGCGCCGCGTACCGTGACGTGGACCGCGCGGCACGCCAGGTGCTGGACTCCGCGGGCTATGCGGAGGCCCTGCCACCGCTCACCGGCCACGGCGTCGGACTCGAAATCGACGAGGACCCGCAGCTGACGCCCGCGGCCATGGGTAAACTGGACGCTTGCGTGCCGGTCACCGTCGAACCGGGGGTCCACCTCCCGGGCCGGGGCGGTGTCCGGATCGATGACACGCTCGTCGTGCGCCCCGAGGCGGACGGCGGACCCGAGCTACTCACCATCACGACCAAGGAGCTGCTCGCGCTGTAGCGCGTGACCCGGGGTCGTACGTCAGTCCAGGAGATTCCGCAACCGTGGCTTCCACGAACGACCTCAAGAACGGCCTGGTGCTCAAGCTCGAAGGCGGCCAGCTCTGGTCCGTCGTCGAGTTCCAGCACGTCAAGCCCGGCAAGGGCCCGGCCTTCGTGCGCACCAAGCTCAAGAACGTGCTCTCCGGCAAGGTCGTCGACAAGACCTTCAACGCCGGTGTCAAGGTCGAGACCGCCACTGTCGACAAGCGCGACATGCAGTTCTCGTACATGGACGGCGACTACTTCGTCTTCATGGACATGGAGACCTACGACCAGCTGATGGTCGACCGCAAGGCCGTCGGCGACGCCGCCAACTTCCTCATCGAGGGCTTCACCGCGACCGTCGCGCAGCACGAGGGCGAGGTGCTCTTCGTGGAGCTGCCCGCCGCCGTCGAGCTGACCATCCAGGAGACCGAGCCGGGCGTCCAGGGCGACCGCTCCACCGGTGGCACCAAGCCCGCCACCCTGGAGACCGGCCACCAGATCCAGGTCCCGCTCTTCATCACCACCGGCGAGAAGATCAAGGTCGACACCCGTACGAGCGACTACCTCGGCCGGGTGAACAGCTAACCGTGGCTGCCCGTAACACGGCCCGCAAGCGCGCCTTCCAGATCCTCTTCGAGGGCGACCAGCGCGGCGCCGACGTCCTCACGGTCCTCGCCGACTGGATCCGGCTGTCCCGGTCCGACACCCGGCAGCCGCCGGTCAGCGAGTACACGATGCAGCTGGTCGAGGGGTACGCCGAGCACGCCCGGCGCATCGACGAGCTGATCGCCCAGTACGCCGTCGGGTGGACGCTCGACCGGATGCCGGTCGTGGACCGCAACATCCTGCGGCTGGGCGCATACGAGCTGATCTGGGTGGACGAGACCCCGGACGCCGTCGTGCTGGACGAGATGGTGCAGCTGGCGAAGGAGTTCTCGACCGATGAGTCGCCCTCGTTCGTCAATGGTCTGCTGGGGCGGCTCAAGGAGCTGAAGCCGTCGCTCCGCCGGGCTTAGCCGCCGGCTCCGCCGGGCTCGGGCTCGGCCGGAAAGACCGCCCAGAGGGGCGCAGGGAGCTGCGACACGGTGGCCGCGGGTTGTCCGTGGCCTGTGCGCGGTTCCCCGCGCCCCTCAGGCATGTTCGCGGCCACCGGCATCGACGGGGCCCGGAACAGTCGTGGAAAACGTCGCCGGGGTGGCCCGAACCGTATGGTTCAGGCCACCCCGGCGACACGTTTCTGCGTAGCTCCCTACGCCGTCACGCCTCTTCGTGCGTGGCGACCGCGCGGCGGGCGTCCGCGTCCAGGACGCCCCAGCTGATCAGCTGCTCGGTGAGGACCGACGGGGACTGGTCGTAGATGACGGCGAGTGTGCGCAGGTCGTCCTGGCGGATGGACAGCACCTTGCCGTTGTAGTCGCCGCGCTGGGACTGGATGGTCGCCGCGTAGCGCTGCAGGGGGCCCGCCTTCTCGGCCGGCACGGTGGCCAGCCGCTCCAGGTCGAGGACCAGCTTCGGCGGCGGCTCGGCGGCGCCGCCGGGCGTGGTGCCCGGCAGAAGCTCCTGTACCGGGACGCCATAGAAGTCGGCCAGCTCGGCAAGGCGCTGTACGGTCACGGCACGGTCGCCGCGCTCGTACGAACCCACCACCACGGCCTTCCAGCGACCCTGGGACTTCTCCTCGACACCGTGGAGGGAAAGGCCCTGCTGGGTGCGGATGGCCCGGAGCTTGGCCCCGAGCTGTTTGGCGTATTCGCTGGACATATAGCTCCCCGGACACTGTGTCGACGCGGCCGGCTGTCTTCCCGCCGCGCGTTTTGGTAACTCACTGTGAGGTTACGCAGCGTGATTCTTCTGCGTCAAGCCGAATGGGCCACCCCGACGCTTCCGTGGTAGTGAACATCGCTTGGGCCAAGGGGGTGACCGGAGACCCCCCTGGGGACCTGCTACCGTGGATGGCGCAATTCCGACGTCCTTTAAGGTCCGTCCCGTGAGGCGGAGAAGGAGGTCCGTTTTCTATGGACACGAACGCCCACCCCCAGGCGGCCGATGCCCGGCCCGTTCTTGAGGGCCCCGACATCGCGCGGGTGCTGACCCGCATCGCCCACGAGATCGTCGAGCGCGCCAAGGGCGCCGACGACGTGGTGCTCCTCGGCATTCCGACCCGGGGCGTCTTCCTCGCCCAGCGGCTGGCAGCCAAGCTCGCGCAGATCACCGACCGCGCCATCCCGGTCGGCTCCCTCGACATCACCATGTACCGCGACGACCTGCGCATGCACCCGCCGCGTGCGCTGGCCCGCACCGAGATCCCCGGCGACGGCCTCGACGGCAAGCTGGTCGTCCTCGTGGACGACGTGCTCTTCTCGGGCCGCACCATCCGCGCCGCCCTCGACGCCCTGAACGACCTCGGGCGCCCGCGCGCGGTCCAGCTCGCGGTCCTGGTCGACCGCGGCCACCGCGAACTGCCGATCCGCGCCGACTACGTCGGCAAGAACCTCCCCACGTCGTTGCGGGAGACGGTCAAGGTCCAGCTCGCCGAGGAGGACGGTCGCGACACCGTGCTGCTCGGTGTGAAGCCGGCCGACCAGTAGCGACTCAGGCGCACAAGGGTCGCTTCGGCGTACCCGCCCGCGCCCGGGTTTGCCCCGAACCTCCCGAACTGCCTTACGGAGCCTGACAGATGCAGCGTCATCTCATCTCGGCCGCCGACCTCTCCCGCGACGACGCCGTCCTGATCCTCGACACCGCCGAGGAGATGGCCCGGGTCGCGGACCGGCCGATCAAGAAACTGCCGACCCTGCGCGGCCGCACCGTGGTGAACCTCTTCTTCGAGGACTCCACGCGCACCCGGATCTCCTTCGAGGCCGCCGAGAAGCGCCTGTCCGCGGACGTCATCAACTTCTCCGCCAAGGGGTCGAGCGTGTCCAAGGGCGAGTCCCTGAAGGACACCGCCCAGACCCTGGAGGCGATGGGCGTCGACGCCGTCGTCATCCGGCACGGCGCCTCCGGCGCGCCCTACCGCCTCGCCACCTCCGGCTGGATCGACGCCGCCGTGATCAACGCCGGCGACGGCACCCACCAGCACCCCACCCAGGCCCTCCTGGACGCCTTCACCATGCGCCGCCGCCTGGTCGGCCGCGACGCGGGCCTCGGCCAGGACCTGGCCGGCAAGCGCGTCACCCTCGTCGGCGACGTCCTGCACAGCCGGGTCGCCCGCTCCAACGTCGACCTGCTGCACACCCTCGGCGCCGAGGTCACCCTGGTCGCCCCGCCCACCCTGCTCCCGGTCGGCGTCGAGTCCTGGCCCTGCGCGGTCTCGTACGACCTCGACAGCACGCTGCCCAAGACCGACGCGGTGATGATGCTGCGCGTGCAGCGCGAGCGGATGAACGCCGCGTTCTTCCCGACCGAGCGCGAGTACTCCCGGCGCTACGGCCTCGACGGCGACCGCATGGCCAAGCTGCCCGAGCACGCCATCGTGATGCACCCCGGCCCGATGGTGCGCGGCATGGAGATCACCGCCGAGGTCGCCGACTCCGACCGCTGCACCGCCGTCGAACAGGTCGCCAACGGCGTGTCCATCCGGATGGCCGTCCTGTACCTGCTGCTCGGCGGCAACGAGCCCGCCGCCTCCCCCCTTCGCACTGAGGAGAAGTAAGAACATGAGCAAGATCCTTATCCGCGGTGCGAAGGTGCTGGGCGGCGAGCCGCAGGACGTGCTGATCGACGGCGAGACCATCGCCGAGGTGGGCACCGGCCTCAGCGCCGAGGGCGCCGAGGTGATCGAGGCCGACGGCAAGGTGCTGCTGCCGGGCCTGGTCGACCTGCACACCCATCTGCGCGAGCCCGGCCGCGAGGACTCCGAGACCGTCCTCACCGGCACCCGCGCGGCCGCGAGCGGCGGCTACACGGCCGTCTTCGCCATGGCCAACACCTTCCCCGTCGCCGACACCGCCGGCGTCGTCGAGCAGGTCTGGCGGCTCGGCAAGGAGCACGGCTACTGCGACGTCCAGCCCATCGGCGCCGTGACCGTGGGCCTGGAGGGCAGGAAGCTCGCCGAACTCGGCGCCATGCACGAGTCGGCCGCCGGGGTCACCGTCTTCTCCGACGACGGCAAGTGCGTGGACGACGCGGTGATCATGCGCCGCGCCCTGGAGTACGTGAAGGCCTTCGACGGCGTCGTCGCCCAGCACGCCCAGGAGCCCCGGCTGACCGAGGGCGCCCAGATGAACGAGGGCGTCGTCTCCGCCGAACTGGGCCTGGGCGGCTGGCCGGCCGTCGCCGAGGAGTCGATCATCGCCCGCGACGTGCTGCTCGCGGAGCACGTGGGCTCCCGCGTCCACATCTGCCACCTGTCGACCGCCGGCTCCGTCGAGATCGTCCGCTGGGCCAAGTCCCGCGGTATCCGGGTCACCGCCGAGGTCACCCCGCACCACCTGCTGCTCACCGACGAACTGGTGCGCACCTACGACCCCGTCTACAAGGTCAACCCGCCGCTGCGCACCGAGCGCGACGTCATGGCCCTGCGCGAGGCGCTCGCCGACGGCACGATCGACATCGTCGCCACCGACCACGCCCCGCACCCGCACGAGGACAAGGACTGCGAGTGGGCCGCGGCCGCCATGGGCATGGTCGGCCTGGAGACCGCGCTGTCGGTGGTCCAGGAGACCATGGTCGACACGGGCCTGCTGGACTGGGCCGGCGTCGCCGACCGCATGTCCGCCAAGCCCGCGCGGATCGGAGGGGCCACCGGACACGGCCGTCCCGTCTCGGCCGGTGAGCCTGCCAACCTCACCCTGGTCGACACGGCATACCGTGGCCAGGTGGACCCCGCGGGCTTCGCCTCGCGCAGCCGCAACACCCCCTACCAGGGACGCGAGCTGCCGGGCCGTGTGACGCACACGTGGCTGCGGGGCAAGGCCACGCTCGTCGACGGGAAGCTCACGTGACACCTGTAATCCTCCTGGCCGAGGCCGAGAAGTCGGCACCGGTCACCGACTGGCCGGCGCGCATCGGCTGGCTCGTCGGTCTCCTGCTCTTCATCGCGCTCGTCTACTGGCTGATGCGCGAGGGCTGGAAGTGGCGCGCCACCCTCCAGAGCGACATCCCGGAGCTGCCCGGCGCGCCCGAGGAGACCGGCCCGGTGAGACTGAGCATGAGCGGCCGCTACCACGGCTCCACCACCGCCGGGCAGTGGCTGGACCGCATCGTGGCCCACGGCCTGGGCACCCGCAGCCTGGCCGAGCTCACCCTCACCGACGCGGGCCTGGAGGTCGAACGCCCCGGGGCGAACGACTTCTTCATCCCCGCCGCCGCGCTGCGCGAGGCCCGGCTCGACAAGGGCATCGCCGGCAAGGTCCTCACCGAGGGCGGACTGCTGGTGGTGACCTGGGCGCACGGCGACAAACTGATCGACTCGGGCTTCCGCTCCGACCACGCGGCCGAGCACCCCGAATGGGTCGACACCCTGAACCACATGATCAACGACACGGAAGGCGCACGATGACGACCTCCACCAGGGGAGCCGCGAAGGTTCCCGCCGTACTCGTCCTGGAGGACGGCCGCACCTTCCGCGGCCGTGCCTACGGGGCCGTGGGGGAGACCTTCGGCGAGGCCGTGTTCTCCACCGGCATGACCGGCTACCAGGAGACCCTGACCGACCCGTCGTACGACCGCCAGATCGTCGTCGCCACCGCCCCGCAGATCGGCAACACCGGCTGGAACGACGAGGACGACGAGTCGGCCCGCATCTGGGTCTCCGGCTACGTGGTCCGCGACCCCGCGCGCGTGCCGTCCAACTGGCGCTCGAAGCGCTCCCTGGACGACGAACTGGAGCGCCAGGGCGTCGTCGGCATCTCCGGCATCGACACCCGCGCCCTCACCCGCCACCTGCGCGAGCGCGGCTCCATGCGGGCCGGCGTCTTCTCCGGCGAGGCGATCGCCGCCGACTCCGAACTCCTCGCCCGTGTGCAGGCCCAGCCGCACATGAAGGGCGCGAGCCTGTACGAGGAGGTCGCGACCAAGGAGGCGTACGTCGTCCCCGCGATCGGCGAGAAGAAGTTCACCGTCGCCGCCATCGACCTCGGCATCAAGGGCATGACCCCGCACCGCATGGCCGAGCGCGGCATCGAGGTGCACGTCCTGCCCGCCACCGCCACCGCCGACGAGGTCTACGCCGTCGCCCCCGACGGCGTGTTCTTCTCCAACGGCCCCGGCGACCCCGCCACCGCCGACGGTCCGGTCGCCCTGATGACCGCCGTCCTGGAGCGCAGGACGCCGCTGTTCGGCATCTGCTTCGGCAACCAGATCCTCGGGCGCGCCCTCGGCTTCGGCACCTACAAGCTGAAGTACGGCCACCGGGGCATCAACCAGCCGGTCCAGGACCGTACGACCGGCAAGGTCGAGGTCACCGCGCACAACCACGGCTTCGCCGTCGACGCGCCCCTCGACCAGGTCAGCGACACCAGATTCGGCCGTGCCGAGGTCTCGCACGTCTGCCTGAACGACGACGTCGTGGAGGGGCTCCAGCTGCTCGACCAGCCCGCCTTCTCCGTCCAGTACCACCCCGAAGCGGCGGCCGGTCCGCACGACGCCGCCTACCTGTTCGACCGCTTCGTTTCCCTGATGGAGGGCCAGCGTGCCTAAGCGCACCGATATCCAGTCCGTCCTGGTCATCGGCTCCGGCCCGATCGTCATCGGCCAGGCCGCCGAGTTCGACTACTCCGGCACCCAGGCGTGCCGCGTGCTCAAGGCCGAGGGCCTGCGCGTCATCCTCGTCAACTCCAACCCGGCGACGATCATGACCGACCCGGAGATCGCCGACGCCACCTACGTCGAGCCGATCACCCCCGAGTTCGTCGAGAAGATCATCGCCAAGGAGCGCCCCGACACCCTGCTGCCCACCCTGGGCGGCCAGACGGCCCTGAACACCGCCATCTCGCTGCACGAGAACGGCGTCCTGGCCAAGTACGGGGTCGAGCTGATCGGCGCCAAGCCCGAGGCCATCCACAAGGGCGAGGACCGCGACCTGTTCAAGGACGTCGTGGAGGAGGTCCGCCGCAAGATCGGGCACGGCGAGTCCGCCCGCTCGGTGATCTGCCACTCCATGGACGACGTCCTCAAGGGCGTCGAGACGCTCGGCGGCTACCCCGTCGTCGTGCGCCCCTCCTTCACCATGGGCGGCGCCGGCTCCGGCTTCGCCCACGACGAGGAGGAGCTGCGCCGCATCGCCGGCCAGGGCCTCACCCTCTCGCCGACCACCGAGGTGCTCCTGGAGGAGTCCATCCTCGGCTGGAAGGAGTACGAGCTGGAGCTGATGCGCGACAAGAACGACAACGTCGTGGTCGTCTGCTCCATCGAGAACTTCGACCCCATGGGCGTGCACACCGGTGACTCCATCACCGTCGCGCCCGCGATGACGCTCACCGACCGCGAGTACCAGATCCTGCGCGACATCGGCATCGCCGTGATCCGCGAGGTCGGCGTCGACACCGGCGGCTGCAACATCCAGTTCGCGGTCGACCCCGAGGACGGCCGCGTCATCGTCATCGAGATGAACCCGCGCGTCTCCCGCTCCTCGGCCCTCGCCTCCAAGGCGACCGGCTTCCCGATCGCGAAGATCGCCGCCAAGCTGGCCGTCGGCTACACCCTGGACGAGATCCCGAACGACATCACCCAGGAGACCCCGGCCTCCTTCGAGCCCACGCTCGACTACGTCGTCGTCAAGGCGCCCCGGTTCGCCTTCGAGAAGTTCCCGCAGGCCGACTCCACGCTGACCACCACCATGAAGTCGGTCGGCGAGGCCATGGCCATCGGCCGCAACTTCCCCGAGGCCTTCCAGAAGGCGCTGCGCTCGCTGGAGAAGAAGGGCAGCCAGTTCGCCTTCACCGGCGAGCCCGGCGACAAGGAGACCCTGCTGCGCGAGGCGGTGCGGCCCACCGACGGCCGGATCAACACCGTCATGCAGGCCATCCGCGCCGGCGCCACCCCGGAGGAGGTCTTCGCGTACACGAAGATCGACCCCTGGTTCGTGGACCAGCTGTTCCTCATCAAGGAGATCGCGGACGAGCTGGCCGAGGCCGACGAGCTGACCGGCGACCTGCTCGCCGAGGCCAAGCGGCACGGCTTCTCCGACCAGCAGATCGCCGAGATCCGCGGCCTGCGCGAGGACGTCGTCCGCGAGGTCCGGCACGCCCTCGGCATCCGCCCGGTCTACAAGACGGTCGACACCTGCGCCGCCGAGTTCGCCGCCCGTACGCCGTACTTCTACTCCGCCTACGACGAGGAGTCGGAGGTCGCCCCGCGCGAGAAGCCGGCCGTCATCATCCTCGGCTCCGGCCCCAACCGCATCGGCCAGGGCATCGAGTTCGACTACTCCTGCGTCCACGCCTCCTTCGCGCTGTCCGACGCCGGGTACGAGACCGTGATGGTCAACTGCAACCCGGAGACCGTCTCCACCGACTACGACACCTCCGACCGGCTCTACTTCGAGCCGCTCACCCTGGAGGACGTCCTGGAGATCGTGCACGCCGAGCAGCAGGCGGGACCCGTCGCGGGCGTCATCGTCCAGCTCGGCGGCCAGACCCCGCTCGGCCTGGCGCAGGCCCTCAAGGACAACGGCGTGCCGGTCGTGGGCACCTCCCCCGAGGCCATCCACGCCGCCGAGGACCGCGGCGCCTTCGGCCGCGTCCTCGCCGAGGCGGGCCTGCCGGCCCCCAAGCACGGCACCGCCACCACCTTCGCCGGGGCCAAGGCCATCGCCGACGAGATCGGCTACCCGGTCCTGGTGCGGCCGTCGTACGTGCTCGGCGGGCGCGGCATGGAGATCGTCTACGACGAGACCCGCCTCGCCGCCTACATCGCCGAGTCCACCGAGATCAGCCCCTCCCGGCCGGTCCTCGTCGACCGCTTCCTGGACGACGCGATCGAGATCGACGTCGACGCCCTCTACGACGGCGAGGAGCTGTACCTCGGCGGCGTCATGGAGCACATCGAGGAGGCCGGCATCCACTCCGGCGACTCGGCGTGCGCCCTGCCCCCGATCACGCTCGGCGGCTTCGACATCAAGCGGCTGCGCGCCTCCACCGAGGCCATCGCCAAGGGCGTCGGCGTGCGCGGCCTGATCAACATCCAGTTCGCCATGGCGGGGGACATCCTCTACGTCCTGGAGGCCAACCCGCGTGCCTCCCGTACGGTCCCCTTCACTTCCAAGGCGACCGCGGTGCCGCTCGCCAAGGCCGCCGCCCGCATCTCGCTGGGCGCGACCATCGCCGAGCTGCGCGCGGAGGGGCTGCTGCCGAGGAACGGCGACGGCGGCGAACTGCCGCTGGACGCGCCGATCTCCGTCAAGGAGGCCGTGATGCCGTGGTCGCGCTTCCGCGACATCCAGGGCCGCGGCGTGGACACCGTCCTCGGCCCGGAGATGCGCTCCACCGGCGAGGTCATGGGCATCGACTCCGTCTTCGGCACGGCCTACGCCAAGTCGCAGGCGGGCGCCTACGGCCCGCTGCCCACCAAGGGCCGCGCGTTCATCTCGGTCGCCAACCGCGACAAGCGCTCGATGATCTTCCCGGCCCGCGAGCTGGTCGCCCACGGCTTCGAGCTGCTGGCGACCTCCGGCACCGCCGAGGTCCTCAGGCGCAACGGCATCAACGCCACCGTGGTGCGCAAGCAGTCCGAGGGCACCGGTCCCAACGGTGAGAAGACGATCGTCCAGCTCATCCACGACGGCGAGGTCGACCTCATCGTCAACACCCCGTACGGCACCGGCGGCCGCCTCGACGGCTACGACATCCGCACGGCCGCCGTCGCCCGCTCCGTGCCGTGCCTGACGACCGTCCAGGCCCTCGCCGCGGCCGTCCAGGGCATCGACGCCCTCAACCACGGCGACGTGGGCGTCCGCTCGCTCCAGGAACACGCGGAACACCTGACCGCGGCCCGCGACTAGCAGCCCCGAGGGGGACACCGGAAACGGTGTCCCCCTCTTCATGAGGACCCTGGTCCGCATGAGAACCCAGAGGACTTTCCCAGATGTACAAGCTGTTCTTCCGTCTGGTCTTCACACGGATGGACCCCGAGAAGGCCCACTACCTCGCCTTCCGCTGGATCCGGCTCGCCGCGCGCGTCCCGGTGCTGCGCACCTTCGTCGCGGCGGCCCTCGCGCCCCGCCACAAGGAGCTGCGCACCGAGGCGTTCGGGCTGCGGATGCACGGCCCGTTCGGGCTCGCCGCCGGTTTCGACAAGAACGCCGTGGCGATCGACGGGATGTCGATGCTGGGCTTCGACCACGTCGAGATCGGCACGGTCACCGGCGAGCCGCAGCCCGGCAACCCCAAGAAGCGGCTGTTCCGCCTCGTCGCCGACCGCGCGCTGATCAACCGCATGGGCTTCAACAACGACGGCTCGCTGACCGTGGCGGCCCGCCTGGCCACCCGCGAGCCCGTCTTCAGGACCGTGGTCGGCGTCAACATCGGCAAGACCAAGGTCGTCCCGGAGGCGGAGGCCGTCGCCGACTACGTGAAGTCCGCCGAGCGCCTCGCGCCGTACGCCGACTACCTGGTCGTCAACGTCTCCTCGCCGAACACGCCCGGCCTGCGCAACCTCCAGGCGGTGGACCACCTGCGCCCGCTGCTGACCGCCGTCCGCGAGGCCGCCGACCGCACGGTCGCGAGCCGCCGCGTCCCGCTCCTGGTGAAGATCGCCCCGGACCTGGCCGACGAGGACATCGACGCCGTCGCCGACCTGGCCGTGGAGCTGGGCCTGGACGGCATCATCGCCACCAACACCACCATCGCCCGCGACGGCCTCGGCCTGAGGTCCCCGGCCGCGCTGGTCGGGGAGACCGGCGGCCTGTCCGGCGCGCCGCTCAAGGCCCGCTCCCTGGAGGTCCTGCGCCGCCTGTACGCGCGCGTGGGCGACCGGATCACCCTGGTGGGCGTCGGCGGCATCGAGACCGCCGAGGACGCCTGGCAGCGCATCCTGGCCGGCGCCACGCTGGTCCAGGGCTACAGCGCCTTCATCTACGAGGGCCCCTTCTGGTGCCGCGCGATCCACAAGGGCCTCGCCGCCCGCCTGCGCACCAGCCCGTACGCCACCCTCGCCGACGCGGTCGGCGCCGACGTGAGGAAGCCCCGATGACCAGCCCGAGCCCGATCGAGCCCTTCGGCGCCCGTCTGCGCCGCGCCATGGACGAGCGCGGCCCGCTGTGCGTCGGCATCGACCCGCACGCCTCCCTGCTCGCCGAGTGGGGCCTCGGCGACGACGTGGCGGGCCTGGAGCGGTTCAGCCGCACCGTGGTCGAGGCCATGGCCGACCGGGTGGCCGTGCTGAAGCCGCAGAGCGCGTTCTTCGAGCGGTTCGGCTCGCGCGGCCTCGCCGTCCTGGAGAAGTCGGTCCAGGAGGCGCGCGCGGCCGGCGCCCTGGTCGTGATGGACGCCAAGCGCGGCGACATCGGCTCGACCATGGCCGCCTACGCCGAGGCGTTCCTGCGCAAGGACGCCCCGCTGTCCTCCGACGCGCTGACCGTCTCGCCGTACCTCGGCTACGGCTCGCTGAGCCCGGCCGTGGCGCTGGCGAAGGAGAACGGCGCCGGGCTGTTCGTGCTGGCGCTGACCTCCAACCCGGAGGGCGGCGAGGTGCAGCACGCGGTGCGCGCCGACGGTCGCAGCGTGGGCGCGACCATGCTGGCCCACCTGGCGGCCGAGAACGCGGGACAGGAGCCGCTGGGCTCCTTCGGCGCGGTCGTCGGCGCCACCCTCGGCGACCTGTCCGCGTACGACCTGGACATCAACGGCCCGCTGCTCGCGCCCGGCATCGGCGCCCAGGGCGCGACCCCGGCCGACCTCCCGTCGGTCTTCGGGGCGGCCGTGCGCAACGTCGTGCCGAACGTCAGCCGGGGTGTGCTGCGTCACGGACCCGACGTCGGGGCGCTGCGCGCGGCGGCCGAGCGCTTCGCGGAGGAGATCAGGACGGCCGTCGACGGGGGCTGACACCCGCCGGCAGGCGCTCGGCTGAGCGGACCGGTGCCGAATTGAGTGTGAATACATCCTCAAATCAAGGGCAATATGTCTGAAATGTCCGGCCTGACGGAGGCTGACCAGGACTTTTCCGCTGTTCTCGCTGACTCTGGCGGACTTGGCCGCTAGTCTCCGAGCGAGGGTGAACGGGCAAGCGTGTTGCTCGTGGCTCCCCAGGTGTGGGGCGACTAGGTTCCTCACCGGTCCGTATCCGACAGTTCGACATCCGAGGTGACGTAGGCGTGGCTCTTCCGCCCCTTACCCCTGAACAGCGCGCAGCCGCGCTCGAAAAGGCCGCCGCGGCTCGCCGGGAGCGGGCCGAGGTCAAGAATCGACTCAAGCACTCCGGCGCCTCCCTGCACGAGGTCATCAAGCAGGGCCAGGAGAACGACGTCATCGGCAAGATGAAGGTCTCCGCGCTGCTTGAGTCCATGCCGGGCGTGGGCAAGGTCCGCGCCAAGCAGATCATGGAGCGTCTGGGCATCTCCGAGAGCCGCCGGGTGCGCGGTCTCGGTTCCAACCAGATCGCTTCCCTGGAGCGTGAGTTCGGCAGCACCGGCGCCTGAGTCCGGGCCCGCGCCGGACCGGAGTCCCGGGCACTCCGGGATTGCTGGAATAATCACTGCATGAGTGAACGTCCGCGGCTGACCGTGCTCTCCGGCCCCTCGGGGGTCGGCAAGAGCACGGTCGTCGCCCATATGCGCAAGGAACACCCCGAGGTCTGGCTCTCGGTGTCGGCGACGACCCGTAAGCCGCGCCCCGGTGAGCAGCACGGAGTCCACTACTTCTTCGTCACCGACGAGGAGATGGACAAGCTGATCGCCAACGGCGAGCTGCTGGAATGGGCCGAGTTCGCCGGCAACCGGTACGGCACGCCCCGCGCCGCCGTCCTGGAGCGGCTGGAGAAGGGTGAGCCCGTCCTGCTGGAGATCGACCTCCAGGGCGCCCGCCAGGTCCGTGAGTCCATGTCCGACGCACGGCTGGTGTTCCTGGCTCCCCCCTCCTGGGAGGAGCTGGTGCGCAGGCTGACCGGCCGGGGCACCGAGTCGCCCGAGGTCATCGAGCGCCGCCTGGAGGCGGCCAGGACCGAACTGGCGGCCGAGCCGGAGTTCGACGAGACCCTGGTCAACACCTCCGTCGAGGACGTGGCCCGTGAGCTGCTAGCCTTGATGGACGTTGTGTAATCGTGACGCTGATCACGATCATCGATTCTTTTCCATCCATCGGAAGGTAGAGCGTGTCCTCTTCCATCACCGCGCCCGAGGGCATCATCAACCCGCCGATCGACGAGCTCCTCGAGGCCACCGACTCGAAGTACAGCCTCGTGATCTACGCGGCCAAGCGTGCTCGCCAGATCAACGCGTACTACTCGCAGCTCGGTGAGGGCCTCCTTGAGTACGTGGGTCCGCTCGTTGACACCCATGTCCACGAGAAGCCGCTCTCGATCGCCCTGCGCGAGATCAACGCCGGTCTGCTGACCTCCGAGGCCATCGAGGGCCCCGCGCAGTAGTACGTCACGGATTCGCCCGGTATTTCGAGGGCGCGCCCGGTCGTACGTTCAGACCGCAGATGGTTTTTCCACAGGCCCGGCAGTCACACTGCCGGGCCTGTGGTGTGTCATGGGTGTTGCAGGTATTCCGGACCGAGGAGACATGGTGGACAAGCCGAGGGTGGTACTGGGGGTCAGCGGTGGCATCGCCGCGTACAAGGCCTGTGAGCTGCTGAGGAGGTTCACCGAGTCGGGCCACGACGTACGCGTGGTGCCGACCGCGTCCGCGCTGCGCTTCGTCGGCGCCGCGACCTTCTCCGCCCTGTCCGGCAACCCCGTCGCCACCGAGGTCTGGGAATCCGTGCACGAGGTCCCGCACGTCCGCATCGGCCAGCACGCCGACCTCGTCGTGGTCGCCCCCGCCACCGCCGACATGCTCGCCAAGGCCGCCCACGGCCTCGCCGACGACCTGCTCACCAACACCCTCCTGACGGCCCGCTGCCCCGTGGTCTTCGCCCCGGCCATGCACACCGAGATGTGGGAGCACCCCGCCACCCAGGAGAACGTGGCCACGCTGCGCCGCCGCGGCGCCGTCGTCGTCGAACCCGCCGTCGGCCGCCTCACCGGCGTCGACACCGGCAAGGGCCGGCTGCCCGACCCCACGGAGATCTTCGAGGTCTGCCGGCGCGTCCTCGCCCGCGGCGTCCAGGAACCCGACCTGCGCGGACGCCATGTGGTGGTCTCCGCCGGCGGCACCCGCGAGCCCCTGGACCCGGTGCGCTTCCTCGGCAACCGCTCCTCCGGCAAGCAGGGCTACGCCCTCGCCCGCACCGCCGCCGCCCGCGGCGCCCGGGTGACACTGATCGCGGCCAACACCCACCTGTCCGACCCGGCGGGCGTGGACGTCGTCCGGGTCGGCACCGCCGTCCAGCTGCGCGAGGCCGTGCTGAAGGCCGCGGCGGACGCCGACGCCGTCGTCATGGCCGCGGCCGTCGCCGACTTCCGGCCTGCGGCCTACGCCACCGGCAAGATCAAGAAGAAGGACGACAAGGAGCCCGAGCCCATCGTCCTGGTCCGCAACCCCGACGTCCTCGCCGAGGTCTCCGCCGAACGGGCCAGGGCCGGACAGGTGATCGTGGGCTTCGCCGCCGAGACCGACGACGTCCTCGCCAACGGCCGCGCCAAGCTCGCCCGCAAGGGCTGCGACCTGCTCGTCGTGAACGAGGTGGGGGAGCGCAAGACCTTCGGCTCCGAGGAGAACGAGGCCGTCGTGCTCGGCGCCGACGGCAGCGAGAACCCCGTGCCGCACGGGCCCAAGGAGGCCCTCGCCGACATCGTCTGGGACCTGGTCGTGGACCGCCTGGACTGACGCGGGCGCGGCCGGCCGGGCGAATCCGGTGACGGATTCAGGCCATGCTCAAGTCGGGGGTCGCTACCCTGGCCAAGGCCGCCGGGCATTGTGCACAATGCCCGTGCCGCAGGTCACAGCGCTCCCGAGAGGCGAGACGGTGCCCCACCGGCCGAGTGCGACCGATAAACTGTTCAAGGTCGACCGGGCGCAGCCCCGCGTTCGACTGCAAATGATCAGCCAGCAGCCGCTGCAACCACAGGGAGCGTTGTGTCCCGTCGCCTGTTCACCTCGGAGTCCGTGACCGAGGGTCACCCCGACAAGATCGCTGACCAGATCAGCGACACCATTCTCGACGCGCTTCTGCGCGAGGACCCGTCCTCCCGGGTCGCCGTGGAGACGCTCATCACCACCGGCCTGGTGCACGTGGCCGGCGAGGTGACCACCAAGGCGTACGCGGACATCGCGACCCTGGTGCGCGGCAAGATCCTGGAGATCGGTTACGACTCCTCCAAGAAGGGCTTCGACGGCGCCTCCTGCGGCGTGTCCGTGTCCATCGGCGCGCAGTCCCCGGACATCGCGCAGGGTGTCGACACCGCCTACGAGTCCCGCGTCGAGGGTGCCGCCGCAGGCGGGGAGCACGACGAGCTGGACAAGCAGGGCGCCGGCGACCAGGGCCTGATGTTCGGTTACGCGTCCGACGAGACGCCGACCCTGATGCCGCTGCCGATCTTCCTCGCCCACCGCCTGTCGAAGCGACTGTCGGACGTCCGCAAGAACGGCACCATCCCCTACCTGCGCCCGGACGGCAAGACGCAGGTCACCATCGAGTACGACGGGGACAAGGCCGTCCGTCTCGACACGGTCGTCGTCTCCTCGCAGCACGCCTCGGACATCGACCTGGAGTCACTGCTCGCCCCCGACATCCGCGAGTTCGTGGTGGAGCCGGAGCTGAAGGCGCTGCTCGAGGACGGCATCAAGCTGGACACGGAGAACTACCGTCTCCTGGTCAACCCCACCGGCCGCTTCGAGATCGGTGGCCCGATGGGTGACGCGGGCCTGACCGGCCGCAAGATCATCATCGACACCTACGGCGGCATGGCCCGCCACGGCGGCGGCGCCTTCTCGGGCAAGGACCCGTCCAAGGTGGACCGCTCGGCCGCCTACGCGATGCGCTGGGTCGCCAAGAACGTCGTGGCCGCCGGTCTGGCCTCGCGCTGCGAGGTACAGGTCGCGTACGCGATCGGCAAGGCCGAGCCGGTGGGCCTGTTCGTGGAGACCTTCGGCACCCACAAGGTCGACACCGACAAGATCGAGAAGGCCATCGACGAGGTCTTCGACCTCCGCCCGGCCGCGATCATCCGCGACCTGGACCTGCTGCGCCCGATCTACGCCCAGACCGCCGCCTACGGCCACTTCGGCCGCGAGCTCCCCGACTTCACCTGGGAGCGCACGGACCGCGTGGACGCCCTGCGCAAGGCCGCGGGCCTGTAGTCCCACAGCCGCTCGCGAGGCCCGGCTCCCTTCGGGGGACCGGGCCTCAGCGCTCTCGGGTTCAGCGGGCAAGCCCCAGCCGGAGCCGCCGCCGCGCACGGTCGACCTCCAGGACCCTGACCCGGAGCTCCTGCCCCTCCTCGACGCTCCGGCCGCCCAGTTCGTCGGAGTGCACCAAGCCCTCCGCGAACGCCTCGACCCGCACGAACACCCCGAACGGGACGATCCTGGTCACCGGCCCGGCCACGACGTCCCCGACGTCCAGGGCCAACGCGTCCCAGGGGTCCTCCTGGAGCGCCTTGAGGGAAAGGGCGACCTGACCGCGGCGGGTGTCCGCGACGAGCACCCGTGCCGTGATCCGCTGCCCCGGCGTCACCACATCCGCCGGATCGTCGAACCGGGACCAGGACAGCTCGGGGACGTTGACGAAGCCGGTGCCCTCGTAGACCGGATGCGCGGGTTCGCCGTCGAGCCGTACGAAGACCCCGAAGGGGTGGACCGAGGAGACGGTCCCCGCCACGACGTCGCCGCGTCCGACGCCCCGCAGGAAGCGGTACAGCGCCTCGTCCTCGGTGGCCCGCCCCGACAGCAAAGTCCCGCCCCCGCGCCCGTCGCGCATCGTCACCTCCGCGCGGAGCCGCTGCCCCACCGCGAGCACGTCCGACGGGTGCTGGACGCGGCGCCAGGTCAGTTCGTGCCCAGGGACGCGCCCGGAGGGGAGTCCCGGCGCGTCGCCGTCCAGCAGCACCAGCACATCGCCCCCGTCGAACCCGGCGACAGTGCCGGTCAGCACCTCCCCGGGGGCGACCAAGCGTTCTCTCAGGCATTCCAGCGGATCCGGCGTCGGTTCGGTCATGGCAGCGAGCGTAGGCACGGCGCCGTGCGGGCCGGTACCCAAATCGAGTGGTGGACGCGGACGAGCGGCGTCTACCGTGAGGCCGTCGGCGCTCGTCCGGTGCGCGGGTCGCGGCTCCTTCTGGGCGTCAGCCCTCGCGGGTTCGAATCCCGTCGCCGCCCCGTGCGCGGGGCGGTGTGGCCGAGTGGTCCATGGCGGAAGCGCCGTACGGCGCGGCCGCGACCGGGACGATCTCGGGCGGGCGCCGGCACCTCGGGTCGTTGTCAGTCGGGTTTGGTAAGAATGCAAGCGTGAGCAGCGAGAACGGGGAGCCCCGGACGGACGGGGACGGCGGGGCCGAACAGGCGCCGTCGGAGCAGCTCGCGCTCATCCGGGAGAGCGTACGCAAGGCCAGGACGCCCCGCGCCAAGCCGCGCACCTGGCGCGGCGCCGCGCTCGCCGAGCGGCTGCCCGTCGCGCGGGTACTGGTCGACAAGGGCGTCCTCCACCTCGACCGGTACTTCGACTACGCGGTCCCCGCCGAACTGGACGAACAGGCACAGCCCGGGGTGCGCGTACGCGTGCGGTTCGGCGCCGGACGGCACCGGGTGCGCGAGGGGCGCCGCGAGGGCGGCGGCCTCATCGACGGCTTCCTCGTCGAACGGCGGGCCGAGTCCGACTACTCCGGCCCCCTCGCCGCGCTCGCCCAGGTCGTCTCCCCCGAACCGGTCCTCGGCGAGGAACTGCTCGGCCTCGCCCGCGCCGTCGCCGACCGCTACGCGGGCAGCCTCGCCGACGTGCTCCAGCTCGCCGTGCCACCCCGCAGCGCCCGAGCCGAGAAGCGCCCCTCACCCGCGCCCCTGCCGCCCCCCGAGGCACCCGACCCCGGCTCCTGGACGCGGTACGAACAGGGCAGCGCCTTCTTGCGGACCCTGGCCACCGGCGGCGCCCCCCGCGCGGTGTGGCACACGCTGCCGGGACCGCTGTGGAGCGAGGAACTGGCCCGCGCCGTCGCCGCCACCCTCGCCTCCGGACGCGGCGCGCTCGTCGTCGTCCCCGACGGACGCGCCGCCGCACGCGTCGACGCCGCACTCACCACCCTGCTCGGCCAGGGACACCACGCCCTGCTCACCGCCGACGCCGGTCCCGAGAAGCGGTACGCGCAGTGGCTCGCGGTACGGCGCGGCTCCGTGCGGGCGGCCGTCGGCACCCGGGCGGCCATGTTCGCGCCCGTACGGGACCTCGGGCTCGTCGCGATCTGGGACGACGGCGACGACAGCCACAGCGAACAGCACGCCCCCCAGCCGCACGCCCGCGACGTCCTGCTGCTGCGCGCCACCCTCGACAAGTGCGCGTTCCTGCTGGGCGGATTCTCCTGCACCGTGGAAGCGGCCCAACTGGTCGAGAGCGGCTGGGCCCGGCCCCTGATCGCCGGGCGGGAGCAGATACGGCGGTCCGCGCCGCTCGTACGCACCGTCGGGGACGAAGACCTCGCCCGCGACGAGGCCGCCCGCGCCGCCCGGCTGCCCACCCTCGCCTGGCAGGCGGCCCGCGAGGGCCTGCGGCACGGACCGGTGCTGGTCCAGGTGCCCCGCCGGGGGTACGCGCCGCGCATGGCCTGCGACCGGTGCCGGGCCCCGGCGCGCTGCCGGCACTGCGCCGGGCCGCTCCAGGGACAGGACGCGGGTGTGCTGCGCTGCGGCTGGTGCGGACGCGCGGAGGACGCCTGGCACTGCCCGGAATGCGGCGGCTTCCGGCTGCGTGCCCAGGTGGTGGGCGCCCGTCGCACCGCCGAGGAACTGGGCCGCGCCTTTCCCGCCGTACCCGTGCGCACCTCGGGGCGCGAACACGTACTGGACACCGTGCCGGGCACCCCCGCGCTGGTGGTGAGCACCCCGGGCGCCGAACCGGTCGCCGAGGGCGGATACGCGGCGGCGCTGCTGCTCGACGGCTGGGCCATGCTCGTACGACCCGACCTGCGGGCCGGTGAGGACGCGCTGCGCCGGTGGATCGCGGCGGGGGCGCTGGTGCGGCCGCAGGCAGAGGGCGGCACGGTGGTCGTGGTGGCCGAGCCGACCCTGCGGCCCGTACAGGCGCTGGTGCGCTGGGACCCCGTCGGGCATGCGCTGCGGGAGCTGTCCGAGCGGGCCGAACTGGGCTTCCCGCCGGTCTCCCGGATGGCGGCCGTGTCCGGCACGCCGACGGCCGTCGCGGAGTTCCTCGCCATGGTCCAACTGCCGCCGGACGCGGAGGTGTTGGGTCCGGTACCGCTGCCGCCCGCCCCGCCCGGGGGCCCTCGCAGGACCGGGGCGGCGCCACCCGGCGAGCACTGGGAGCGGGCCCTCGTACGGGTCCCGCCGGGCAGCGGCTCGGCGCTGGCCTCCGCCCTGAAGACCGCGCAGGCCGCGCGGATGGCGCGGGGGAGCGGGGAGGCGGCACGTGTGAGGGTGCGGATCGATCCGCCGGACATCGGATGACAGCCGGGGCTTGCGCCGGAGGAGGGGTGTGTCCCTGGGGCTCCCCGGGGGATTTCCCGGGGCCCCTTCCCCCGAGACCTACCGGAGGCCGAGGCGTCGACCCGGCCCTCTCCTGGCAGCCCTCCCGGAGGTGCGCGCCGGATTGCCGGGAGGGCGAGACCGGTCAGCCGTTGCGCGGGCCCGGGAAGGCAGTCGGGCGGGCCTCCTCCCGGAACGTCGGGCTGCCCGAGGTCGGCTGGGTGGGCATCGAGCGTGCGGCGGGGACCGTCGGCACCGCGGGCAGGCCGGCGTTCACATTGAGCGTGCGGGTGCCGGACGGCTCCGCGGTCCGCTCGGCCTCCGCGGCGGCCTGGGCGGCGGCGCGGCGGGCGCCGTAACGGCGGTGCACCGCCTGCTTGGTGACCCCGAGTGCCGAGCCCACCGCGTCCCAGGAGAAACCGAGCGAGCGGTCGAAGTCCACGGCGGCGGTGACCAGGGTCTCGACACTGTCGCGGAGTTCCTGGGCGAGGCGGACCGTCGGGGCGGGGGCGCGTCCGTAGACGACGAAGCCCGTGGACGGGCCGGTGCGGCGCGGACGGTAGACGTTGCCCAACTGGGCGGTGAGCGTGCGCAGTGCGTCCACCTGCCGGCGGACCCGCTCGATGTCCCGCACCAGCAAGTGCAGGCTGGCCCGAGCCTGGGCGTCGTGGGTTGCGTGGTCGGCCATGAACAAGCCTCTCGAACCGGCGTTGAAAGGAAATGGGCGGCTGAAGCGGCCCTATGTGGTCAACTCTTTCTTGACCAACGCCTGTGCGCTCCGCTGGTCACGGGGTGGGGGCGCGCGGGCATATGCGTACGCCGTCAGTCCGCCCGCGCGCCACCCGTCTCCGGCCGCCCGCGCGCCGCCCGATCCCAGGTGGCCGGGAAGCCGGGCGAGTTGGCGGCCGCCGTGCTCCGCGAGGTGCCGGTTCCCGGGCGGTCATAGACTGGTGCGCTGCCCGTCCGATCCCCGCCCGAGAGGCCCGATCCCGCCCATGAAGCTCGTCTTCGCCGGTACCCCCGAGGTCGCCGTTCCCGCCCTGGACGCCCTGCTCGCCTCCGGGCGGCACGAGGTGGCCGCCGTCGTCACCAGGCCCGACGCCCCCGCCGGACGGGGCCGCAGGCTGGTCGCGTCGCCCGTGGCCGAGCGGGCGGAGGAGGCCGGCATCGAGGTGCTCAAGCCGGCCAAGCCGCGGGACCCCGAGTTCCTGGCGCGGCTGACGGAGATCGCCCCCGACTGCTGCCCGGTCGTCGCCTACGGCGCGCTGCTGCCCCGCGTCGCCCTCGACATCCCCGCCCACGGCTGGGTCAACCTGCACTTCTCGCTGCTGCCCGCCTGGCGGGGCGCCGCGCCCGTGCAGCACGCCCTCATGGCGGGCGACGAGATCACCGGCGCGTCGACCTTCCTCATCGAGGAGGGCCTGGACTCCGGGCCGGTGTACGGGACGGTGACCGAGGAGATCCGCCCCACGGACACCAGCGGCGACCTGCTCACCCGGCTGGCCTTCGCCGGGGCCGGGCTGCTCGCGGCGACCATGGACGGCATCGAGGACGGCACCCTGAAGGCCGTACCGCAGCCGGCCGAGGGCATCACCCTCGCGCCGAAGATCACCGTCGAGGACGCCCAGGTGCACTGGGCGGCGCCGGCGCTGCGCGTCGACCGGGTCGTGCGCGGCTGCACCCCGGCGCCCGGCGCCTGGACCACCTTCCGCGGCGAACGGCTCAAGCTCATCCAGGTCGCCACGGTGCCCGAGCGGACCGACCTCGCGCCGGGACGGATCGCCGCGGGCAAGAACAGCGTGCACGTGGGCACCGGCTCCTACGCCGTCGAACTCCTCTGGGTCCAGGCCCAGGGGAAGAAGCCGATGCGCGCGGCGGACTGGGCGCGGGGGGTGCGGATCGCGGAGGGCGAGGTGGTGGGCGGCTGAGCCGGACCGCGTTTACGTCTCCCGGGGGGGCCTCCCCCCCGCCCCCCGCCCCTCCCCACCCCCTCATCCCCGTCACTCACCCACGGCGTCGCCCCGAAGGATCTTCCCGCCCCCGCCCCGCCCCGGGGCTGTGCGGTCCCAGGACGCGCTCCGGGACGCACTGCGGGCCTTCGCCGCAGCGCCCCGAGCCGGGGAGTGGCCGGGAGGGGGCCCGCCCGACCCGCGCCACCTCGACGGACGCTGCCGACGTAGGCTTGGCCGCATACCCCTTTCACCTCCGGAGCACCTTTTTCGTGAGCGAGCAGTCGCGGCGGGGTCGTAAGCCCGCCAAGCCCTATCGGCGTCCCAAGAAGGACCCCGTCCGCATTCTGGCCTTCGAGGCGTTGCGGGCGGTGGACGAGCGGGACGCCTACGCCAACCTCGTGCTGCCCCCGCTGCTGAGGAGGGCGCGGGAGAAGGACGACTTCGACGCGCGGGACGCCGCGCTCGCGACCGAGCTGGTGTACGGCACGCTGCGCCGGCAGGGCACGTACGACGCCGTGATCGCGGCCTGCATCGACCGGCCGCTGCGCGAGGTCGACCCCCCGGTGCTGGACGTGCTCAGCCTGGGCGCGCACCAGTTGCTCGGGACGCGGATCCCGACGCACGCCGCCGTGTCCGCCACCGTGGAACTCGCCCGGGTCGTACTCGGTGACGGGCGGGCCAAGTTCGTCAACGCGGTGCTGCGCAAGGTCGCGCAGGACGATCTCGACGGATGGATCGCCAAGGTCGCGCCGCCCTACGACGAGGACCCCGAGGACCACCTCGCCGTCGTGTACTCCCACCCCCGCTGGGTCGTCTCCGCGCTGTGGGACTCGCTGGGCGGCGGGCGCGCCGGCATCGAGGAGCTGCTCGCGGCCGACAACGAGCGGCCCCGGGTGACGCTGGTCGCGCGGCCGGGCCGGGCCACCGCCGAGGAACTGCTGCGCGAGGAGGCCGCGGAGGGCGGGCACTGGTCGCCGTACGCCGTGCGGCTGGCCGAGGGCGGCGAGCCGGGCGCGGTCGAGGCGGTGCGCGAGGGCCGCGCCGGGGTGCAGGACGAGGGCAGCCAGCTGGTCGCCCTCGCGCTGGCCAACGCGCCTCTGGAAGGGCCGGACAGGAAGTGGCTCGACGGCTGTGCGGGGCCGGGTGGCAAGGCCGCGCTGCTGGCGGCCCTCGCCGCCGAGCGGGGTGCCGTACTCCTCGCCTCGGAGAAGCAGCCGCACCGGGCCGGGCTGGTGGCCAAGGCGCTGGCCGGCAATCCGGGGCCGTACCAGGTGATCGCGGCGGACGGCACGCGGCCGCCGTGGCGGCCCGGCAGTTTCGACCGGGTGCTGGTGGACGTGCCCTGCACCGGGCTCGGCGCGCTGCGGCGGCGGCCCGAGGCGCGCTGGCGCCGGCGTCCCGAAGACCTGGACAACTTCGCTCCTCTCCAGCGCGCCCTGCTGCGCACTGCGCTCGACTCGGTGCGCGTCGGCGGCGTGGTCGGCTATGCCACCTGCTCTCCGCACCTCGCCGAGACCCGCGCGGTCGTCGCCGATGTGCTCAAGCAGTACCCGGACGCCGAACTCCTCGACGCCCGGCCGCTGCTGCCCGGGGTCCCCGCGCTCGGCGAGGGCCCGGACATCCAGCTGTGGCCGCATGTCCACGGCACTGACGCGATGTACCTCGCGCTGATCCGCCGGACCGCCGGCTGACGGTCGCGAAGGGCGGATGCGCGGTTCTCATTTCACCGCGTGCGTCGGCTTCGTTGCCGTCGGTTATCCACAGGAACGGGTGGATCATCGGACGAACAGCGGACCAGTATGATGAACGGTCTCGCCTGTGGACGGGCGCGAACATCAGTGCCTCGGGCATGGCAGTCTTGGGGCATGGCCGTGCAGATCAACCCCAGCATCCTGTCCGCCGACTTCGCGCGCCTCGCGGAGGAGGCCAAGGCTGTCCAGGGCGCCGACTATCTCCATGTCGACGTCATGGACAACCACTTCGTCCCCAACCTCACGCTCGGCGTGCCGGTGGTGGAGTCCCTGGCGCGTGCGACGGACACCCCGCTGGACTGCCACCTGATGATCGAGGACCCCGACCGCTGGGCTCCTCAGTACGTGGAGGCGGGCGCCTCGTCCGTCACCTTCCACGTGGAGGCGGCCGCCGCTCCGGTCCGCCTCGCCCGCGAGATCCGCGCCAAGGGTGCGCGCGCCTCCATGGCGCTCAAGCCCGCGACGCCGATCGAGCCCTTCGAGGACCTGCTGCCGGAACTCGACATGCTGCTGATCATGACTGTCGAGCCGGGCTTCGGCGGCCAGGCCTTCCTCGACATCATGCTGGCGAAGATCCGCCGCACCCGTGAGCTGATCGCCAAGTGCGGCCTCCAGCTGTGGCTCCAGGTCGACGGCGGCGTCTCGGCGTCCACGATCGAGCGGTGCGCCGAGGCGGGCGCCGACGTGTTCGTCGCCGGCTCGGCGGTCTACGGGGCGCAGGACCCGGCGGAGGCGGTGCGTGCCCTGCGCGCCCAGGCGGAGACGGCCACCGCCAAGGCGACCTGGGCATGCGACCACTGAGCCACGGCTACGTGAACGGTTGAGAGAACGGCGCCCATCAGGGCGGATCAGTTGCGCCGAATCTGCAAGGATGAACGGCGAATCCAGAGTGTGAACAGCAGTGAGGAGATCGCCGTGTCGGGTATGTCGGCGGGCCGGTCAGCCATGCGGATGGGACCCGCTGAGCTGGTCCAGGCGGCGGCCATGGCCCGCCGCTTCTACCTTGAGGGCAAGTCCAAGATCCAGATCGCGGAGGAGTTCGGCGTCAGCCGCTTCAAGGTGGCCCGGGTCCTGGAGACGGCTCTCGAACGGGATCTCGTACGCATCGAGATCCGTGTGCCGGCCGAGCTGGACGCCGAGCGCTCCGACGCGCTCCGCGCCCGCTACGGCCTGCGGCACGCCGTCGTGGTCGAGTCCCCGGCCGAGGCGGAGGAGACCCCCGACCCCGAGAACCTCGGAGAGGTCGCCGCGGACCTGCTCGGCGAGCTGGTCAACGAGGGGGACGTGCTCGGGCTCGCCTGGGGCCGGTCCACCATCCACATGGCCGCCGCGCTCGACCGGCTGCCGCCGTGCACCGTGGTGCAGCTGACGGGTGTGTACGACGCGGGTACCTCGGAGCGCGGTTCGGTCGAGGCCGTGCGCCGTGCCGCGCAGGTCTCGGGCGGCGACGCCCACCCGATCTACGCGCCGATGCTGCTGCCGGACGCGGCCACCGCGGCGGCGCTGCGCAGCCAGACCGGGATCGCCCGCGCCTTCGAGTACTTCGACAAGGTCACGGTCGCCTGCGTCTCCATCGGTTCCTGGGAGCCGGGCATCTCCACGGTGCACGACATGCTCAGCGACGAGGAGCGGGCGCACTACGCCTCGCTCGGTGTCGCCGCCGAGATGGCCGCGCACCTCTTCGACGCCGAGGGGCGCCGGATCGGGCGGGACCTCGGCGAGCGGTGCATCACCGTCAAGGCCGACCAGCTGCGCCGTATCCCGGAGGTCGTCGCGATCGCCGGTGGTCAGCGCAAGGCGGCCGCGATCGACGCGGTGCTGCGTTCCGGGCTGGTCACCAGCCTGGTCACGGACACCTCGGCCGCGGACTACCTGATGACGGCGGGCCAGCCCCCGAAGCCCGCGCTGAGCCGCCAGGACCCTGACGGGCAGTGACGGGGCCGGGAGCCGGCAGAGCCTGGTAGAGGGGTGTCGTCGCCGGCGCGACGGCCGGGTCCCGGTTCGTCCGTGGTCCCGCCGTCGCACCGCCGAGGGCCATGCCGCCCCGGCTCCGGCCGGACCCGGCACCGGCGCGTCCCGGCGCGCCGTGCTGTCGTCGTCACGCGACCGCCGTGACAGCATCGTCCGCATGGTGTTCCGCCGCGTCCCCTCGATGTCCGAACGGCACCGGCCCCGGGTGCCCGGCCGGACCGTGCCCCGGCTTCTCGCGGGGCTCCTCGTCGTCCTCGCCGTCCTGCTCGCCGGCTGCGCCTCGGGCACGGCCACCGGTACGGGAGCGCGTACCGCCTCGCCCACCGCCACCGTCGCCATCCCCGGGTGGGCCAGGGGCATGGCGACCGTGCCGGAGTCGCGGTTGCCGGCGGAGGCGCGGCGGACGCTGGCCCTCATCGACCGGGGCGGGCCCTATCCCTATGCGCGGGACGGGATCGTCTTCGGGAACTTCGAGCGGCACCTGCCGAAGCACCAGCGCGGCTACTACCACGAGTACACCGTGAGGACACCGGGGTCGCGCGATCGCGGGGCCCGGCGCATCATCACCGGACAGGGCGGGGAGTTCTACTACACCGATGATCACTACAACTCGTTCCGGGCGGTGCTGAGATGACCGAGAAGCTCGGCGACCGCCTGGTCGTCACCCTGGACCTCGCCGGCGTCACCGACAAGGCCGGCCTGATGGACGCCGTGGTGCGCGCCCTCGGCCTGCCCGGCTGGTTCGGCCGGAACTGGGACGCGCTCCTCGACAGCCTCACCGACCTCTCCGTCTGGCCGGCCGGGGCGCGCGGGCGCGGGCTGCTGCTCGTCGTCACCGGGTGGGAGCCGTACGCGGACGCCCGGCCCGAGGAGTGGCGGGTGGCCCGCGAGATCTTCACCGAGGCGGGCGAGCGCACCGCCCCGCTCACCGTGGCCCTCGCGCTGGGATGAGCGCGTCCCGTCATGCGGCCACCCCCGCGTGACGGCGCGTCAATTCCCGCTTGCCGAGAGGCTGTGGCCGCTCGCGGCGTCCATCGCGGGTCTCTCCCGTGTGCTCGGCGTGCCCCTGCCGTCCGGGGTGCCGTGGGCAGGCAGGCCCGCCGTCGGCGCGCCGGGCCGGGCCGACCGGCCGGGCGATCGTATCGAGGACGGCCGGATCGGCCCCGCGCTATGCCGTGTCCCTGAACGACGCGCGTCGATGGACGAGCGGTTCGGCGCCCGGGAGCAGCGGTGGCAGGCGCACGTCCGCCCGCTTCCCGGAAGAGGCGCGCGCCACCCCGGGGCGATCGGTTTCGGCGGATCCTCCGAAGGCCGTCCGGGCACCCTGGAGGTTCCGCCCGGGTACGTGCGGGGCCCGGTCATGGGAGAATGAAGTACGTGCTCTTTTCCCCCTGGCGCACCCGTCGGGGGGTCACCTCTGAACGACTGGGATGTGCAGCACGTGCGTTTCCTCAATGACATCCGGCCCACGTACGACCTGACGTACGACGACGTGTTCATGGTGCCGAGCCGCTCCGCCGTGGGCTCCCGGCAGGGCGTGGACCTCAGTTCGCCGGACGGCACGGGCACGACCATCCCGCTCGTCGTCGCCAACATGACCGCCATCGCCGGGCGCCGGATGGCCGAGACGGTGGCCCGCCGCGGCGGCCTCGTGGTCATCCCCCAGGACATCCCGAACGACGTCGTCACCGAGGTCGTCTCCTGGGTGAAGAGCCGCCACCTGGTGCTGGACACCCCGATCGTGCTGGCCGCGCACCAGACCGTCGCCGACGCCCTCGCGCTGCTGCCCAAGCGGGCGCACAACGCGGGCGTGGTCGTGGACGAGAACCAGCGGCCCATCGGCGTCGTCACCGACGCGGACCTCACCGGCGTCGACCGCTTCACCCAGCTCGAAGTGGTCATGTCCAAGGACCTGCTCCTGGTGGACGCGGACATCGACCCGCGCGAGGCCTTCCACACCCTCGACACGCACAACCGCCGCTACGCCCCCGCCGTCGACAAGGACGGCAGGCTGGCCGGCATCCTCACCCGCAAGGGCGCCCTGCGCGCCACCCTGTACACCCCGGCCGTGGACGCGGACGGCAGGCTGCGCATCGCCGCCGCCGTCGGCATCAACGGCGACGTGGCGGGCAAGGCCAAGGAACTGCTCGACGCGGGCGTGGACACGCTCGTCATCGACACCGCGCACGGCCACCAGGAGTCGATGATCAGCGCGATCAAGGTGGTGCGGGCGCTCGACCCGCAGGTGCCGATCGTCGCGGGCAACATCGTCTCCGCCGAGGGCGTCAAGGACCTGATCGACGCGGGCGCGGACATCATCAAGGTCGGTGTCGGCCCCGGCGCCATGTGCACCACCCGGATGATGACCGGCGTGGGCCGCCCGCAGTTCTCCGCGGTGCTGGAGTGCGCCGCCGAGGCCAGGAAGTACGGCAAGCACGTATGGGCCGACGGCGGTGTCCGTCACCCGCGCGACGTGGCCATGGCTCTCGCCGCCGGCGCCTCGAACGTGATGGTGGGCTCCTGGTTCGCCGGTACGTACGAGTCCCCGGGCGACCTCCAGCACGATGCGAACGGCCGCCCGTACAAGGAGTCGTTCGGCATGGCCTCGGCGCGCGCGGTGCGCAACCGCACGTCGGAGGAGTCGTCGTACGACCGCGCCCGCAAGGCGCTGTTCGAGGAGGGCATCTCCACCTCGCGGATGTTCCTCGATCCGGCCCGCCCGGGTGTGGAGGACCTGATCGACTCGATCATCGCGGGTGTCCGTTCCTCCTGCACCTACGCCGGCGCCGGCTCGCTGGAGGAGTTCGCCGAGCGGGCCGTCGTCGGCATCCAGAGCGCGGCCGGGTACGCCGAGGGCAAGCCGCTGCACGCCAGCTGGAGTTGATCTCCGCGGCCCACGGCTCCCGCCGCCCCCCGAAGGGAACGGCGGGGGCCGTCGTCGTCCGGCGACCGGGGCGATGTGCCGCGGGACCGTGGAACCCGGTGTTCGGTGTCCGGCTGACGGTCGGGCTCGTGTTCTACTTCGTGTACGGCTTTCGCCGTTCCCGTCTCGCGACCGGTGACGGCCTCGCGGTGGCGGCAGAGAAGTGGACGAACCGAAGAAGTAAGTGAACCACCCCCTGTGCTGAACGATCTCGACGAACGCATCGTGCACGCCCTCGCCGAGGACGCCCGCCGCTCCTACGCGGACATCGGGCAACTGGTCGGACTGTCCGCGCCCGCGGTGAAACGCCGTGTCGACCGGTTGCGGGCGACCGGCGCGATCACCGGATTCACCGTGCGGGTCGATCCCGCGGCGCTCGGCTGGGAGACCGAGGGGTACATCGAGATCTACTGCCGGCGCAACACGTCGCCGGAGACGATCCTGCGGGGTCTGGAGCGGTACCAGGAGGTGGTGGCCGCCTCGACGGTCACCGGGGAAGCCGATGCGATCGCGCAGGTCTTCGCCTCCGACATGCGGCATTTCGAGCGGGTGCTGGAGCGGATCGCGGGGGAGCCGTTCGTGGAGCGGACGAAGTCCGTGCTCGTCCTGTCGCCGCTGCTCCGGAGGTTCTCCTCGGGGGCGCCGGGATAGCGGCGGATTCCGGCTCGGGAGGTTCGTCGCGGTACCGGGTGCGGGTGTTCCGGGGCCGCGGGAAACCACCACGGGCCCGCGCCCGGCATCCGGCGGAACCGCCCGGGTCCTATTCCGCGGCCTTCCGCGACAGCGCGTTGTTCCCGATCGAGTTGTGCACGCTGAACGTCACCGCGTCCGGCCGGTAGCGGTCGTCCGACCACTCCACCGGGCGGCCCTCGCGCGTCGTCGTCACGCGGCGGACCCGCAGCAGCGGACTCGTGCGGCGGACGCCCAGCAGTTCCGCGTCCCGCGCGCCGCAGGCGACCGCGTCGATGATGTGCTCGCCGTAGGCGAAGACGAGGCCGGTGTCGTCGTAGAGGCGCTGGGTGACGGAGGGGCAGTCGGGTTCGATGGACTCGACGGCGGAGGAGATCCAGTCGGCGTAGACCGTGCGTTCGAGCAGGACGGGGTCGCCGTCCAGGCCGCGCAGCCGCAGAACGTGCAGGACCGGCGTGCGCAGGGGGAGCTGGAGGCGGACGGCATCCTCGTGGGTGGCCGGGCGGTACGACTGTTCCACCACGTGGCCGGTGGCCTCGCGGCCCATCGCGCGGGCCCACTGGGCGAAACTGCGCAGCTCCTCGAAGCTCTGGCTGCGGCGGCTCGCGAGGACGACGCGGCGGGCGCCCTGGCGGGAGCCGATCAGCCCCTCCGCGGTGAGCGCCGCGACGGCCTGGCGGACGGTGCCGCGGGAGACGCCGTAATGGGCGGCCAGCTCCGACTCCGAGGGCAGCCGGCTGCCGACCGCGTACTGCTCGCAGTCGATCGCGCGCCGCAGCTCGTCGGCGATCTCCTCGTGTCG
The DNA here is from genome assembly GCF_053598955.1 of Streptomyces sp. NPDC001056. Lineage (NCBI taxonomy): Bacteria > Bacillati > Actinomycetota > Actinomycetes > Kitasatosporales > Streptomycetaceae > Streptomyces > Streptomyces sp. NPDC001056. The sequence goes on from NZ_JBSFLI010000008.1 coordinate 224,510, forward strand.
CGCCGTCATGCTTCCCCTCTGTTCAGGCCGCTGTGCACAGCGTGACCAGCCTAATCGACGTCCCGGTGTGATCGGGGCGAGCCGCAACTGTGCAGGGAATCAGCGGCTGGAGTTCCCTCCGTGTTTACGGACAGGACACCGCGGGCGGGCGTACTGAGGCCGACTTGTTCAGACAAGTTTGTCGAGCGAGTCTCAAGACCCTCGTAGCACCTCACCCCCGTGCTTCCCCTGGAGAGACCGTGAAGTTGTCCCTGCCGAGAAACGCCGTGCTCGGCGGTTCCCTCGCCGTCGTCGCCGCGCTCGCGCTGAGCGCCTGCGGCGCCGCCCCCGACAACGCGTCGACCACCACCAAGGACGGCAAGAGCGCCGCCACCGCCGCCTCCGCGGCCGACTTCGGCGGCATGGACGCCCTGGTCAAGGCGGCCAAGAAGGAAGGCTCGCTGCACATCATCGCGGTGCCCCGCGACTGGGCCAACTACGGCGCGATCATCGACGCCTTCCAGAAGAAGTACGGCATCAAGATCCAGGACGAGAGCCCCGACGGCTCCAGCCAGGACGAGATCAACGCCGTCACCTCCCGCAAGGGCCAGGACCGCGCCCCCGACGTCCTCGACCTCGGCAGCTCCTTCGCCCTCAGCGCCGCCCAGCAGGGACTGCTCGCGCCCTACAAGGTGGCCTCCTTCGCCGACATCCCGGCCGGCCAGAAGGACCCGCAGGCGCGCTGGTACAACGACTACGGCGGCTACATCTCCATCGGTTGCGACGCCAAGCGCGTCAAGGTGTGCCCGACCACCTTCAAGGACCTGCTCAAGCCCCAGTACAAGGGCCAGGTCGCGCTCAACGGCAACCCCACCAAGTCCGGTTCGGCCTTCGGCGGCGTCTACGCGGCGGCGCTCGCGAGCGGCGGCTCCTTCGACAACATCCAGCCCGGCCTGGACTTCTTCGCCAAGCTGAAGAAGAACGGCAACTACACGCCGGTCGAGTCCACCCCGGCCACCGTGGAGAAGGGCGAGACCCCGATCTCCATCGACTGGGACTACCTGAACGCCGGTTACGCCGACGAGTTCAGGACCAAGGGCCTCGACTGGAAGGTCACCGTCCCGAGCGACGGCCAGTACGCCCAGTACTACTCCCAGGCCATCACCAAGGACGCCCCGCACCCCGCGGCCGCCCGGCTGTGGCAGGAGTTCCTGTACAGCACCGAGGGCCAGAACCTGTGGCTCAAGGGCTACGCGCGCCCGGCCCTGATGACCGCCATGCAGTCGGCCGGCACGCTCGACACGTCGGCCGCCGCCAAGCTGCCCAAGGTCACCGGCGCGCCGTCGTTCCCGACCGAGGCCGAGCAGACCAAGGCCAAGACGGTCATCGCCCAGGGCTGGGGGAAGGCCGTCTCCGGATGACCACCGCCCTCCCGCATACGGACGTGGCGCCCGTCGCTTCTGCGAAGCGGCGGCGCCGCGCCCCGGGCTGGCTCGCCGTGCTGCCGCTGCTGGTCTTCACCGCCATCGCCTTCGGCCTGCCCGCGATCGCCATCCTCGACGGCGCCTTCACCGCCAAGGACCCCACCACCGGCGCCACCTCCTACACCGGCGCCAATCTGACGGCCTCGCTGCACGGGGCGTACCTCACCGCCCTGCTCGGCAGCGTCAAGCTGTCCGCGATCTCCGCCGTGCTCGGCGCCCTGCTCGGGCTGCCGCTCGCCCAGGCCGTGGTCGGTTCGCGTTCCCGCGCGCTGCGCGAGGCCGTGCTGACCGCCTCCGGCGTGCTCGCCAACTTCGGCGGTGTCCCACTGGCCTTCGCCTTCGTCGCCACCCTCGGCAACGCGGGCGTGCTCACCCTGCACCTCGGCCTGAAGGACAGCGGCTGGAACCTGTACAGCTTCTGGGGCCTGGTCCTCGTGTACCTGTACTTCCTCATCCCGCTGATGGTGCTCACCATCACCCCCGCCCTCGACGGCCTGCGGGCCCAGTGGCGGGAGGCCGCGCTGAACAACGGCGCCACCGGCGCGCAGTACTGGCGGCACGTGGCCCTGCCCGTGCTCGCGCCCTCCCTGCTCGGCGGCTTCGTCCTGCTGTTCGGCAGCGCCTTCGCCGCCTACGCCACCGCCGCCGCCATGGTCGGCAGCGCGGTCCCGCTGGTCACCCTCCAGATCGCCGACGCCCTGTCCGGCAACGTCCTGGTCGGGCAGGAGAACGTCGCCCTCGCCCTCAGCCTCGACATGGTCCTGGTGGCCGGCCTGGTGATGGCCGTGTACCTGCCCCTGCAACGCCGGAGCGCCCGATGGCTCGACGCCTGACCCCCTGGCGGTGGGCCGTCCTCGGCCTCGCCGCCCTGTACTTCCTGGTGCCGCTCGCCGCCTCCGTGGTCTTCACGGTGGACGATCCGGACGGCATCAGCTTCGACGCCTACACCAGGATCCTGTCCACCGGCGGCTTCGTCTCCAGCCTCGTGCTGTCGCTGGAGCTGGCCCTGGCGACCATCGTGGTCGTGCTGCTGCTGATGGTGCCCGCCGTGGTCGCCCTCCGGCTCGGCGCGCCCCGGCTGCGGCCGGTGGTCGAGGTGGTCTGCTCGCTGCCGCTGGTGGTGCCGCCGATCGCGTTCGTCGCCGGCATCGTCACCGTCCTGAAGTGGGGGCCGGACCATCTGTCCCGGACCCCTCTGTTCCAGACCTTCGTGGCGATCCAGAACCCGGGCTTCCCCGTCGTGCTGGTCCTCGCCTACGTCGTGATGGCGCTGCCCTTCGTCTACCGGGCGCTGGACGCGGGACTGCGCGCCATGGACGTGCGCACCCTGGTGGAGGCCGCCCGCAGCTGCGGCGCCAACGGGCCGCAGGCGCTGCTGCGGGCCGTACTGCCCAATCTGCGCGGGGCGCTTCTGAACGCGGCCTTCCTCACACTGGCGCTGGTCCTCGGCGAGTTCACCGTCGCCCAGCTGCTCGGCTACCAGCCCTTCGCGGTGTGGATCTACAACGTCGGCGGCGACCAGGCCCAGATGTCCGTCGCCGTGTCCGTGCTCAGCCTGCTCGTCACCTGGGCCCTGCTCCTCGCGCTCGCCGGACTCGGCGGCGGACGCAACCGAACCGCTCCTTCCCGGGGATGAGAACACACCATGACCGCCACCACACGTGAGAAGGCCGCCACCGAGCAGGCCGCGACCGTCGAGTTCCGGGGTCTGCGCCGCGAGTTCGGTGCCACCGTCGCCCTCGACGGGCTCGACCTGACCGTCCGGCCGGGCGAGTTCCTCGCCCTGCTCGGCCCCTCCGGCTGCGGCAAGACCACCGCCCTGCGCATGCTCGCCGGCTTCGAACACCCCGACTCCGGCGCGGTGTTGGTGGACGGCCGGGACATCACCCAGGTGCCGGCCCACCGTCGCGACGCCGGGATGGTCTTCCAGTCGTACAGCCTCTTCCCGCATCTCGACGCCGTCGACAACGTGGCCTTCGGGCTGCGCATGCGGGGCGTCCGTACCGCCGAACGGCGTTCCAGGGCGGCAGAGTTGCTGGAGCTGGTCGGCCTCGGCGACAAGGGGAAGCGCTTCCCCCACCAGCTCTCCGGCGGCCAGCAGCAGCGCATCGCGCTCGCCCGCGCCCTCGCCCTGCGCCCCCGCGTCCTGCTGCTCGACGAGCCGCTGTCCGCGCTGGACGCCAAGGTGCGGCTGAGTCTGCGCGAGGAGATCCGCCGGCTCCAGCAGGAACTCGGCATCACCACCCTGTTCGTCACCCACGACCAGGAGGAGGCCCTGTCGGTCGCCGACCGGGTCGCCGTGATGCGCGCCGGACGGCTCGAACAGTGCGCCGAGCCGGCCGAGTTGTACGGCCGCCCCGCCACCGCCTTCGTCGCCGAGTTCGTCGGCACCATGAGCCGGATCGCGGGCACGCTGAAGGACGGCACGGCCGAGGTGCTCGGACAGCGGCTGCCCGCCGACGGCGAGGCGGCGGACGGCGAGGTGGACGTCCTGGTGCGGCCCGAGAACCTGCGGGTGCATGCCGACCCGCAGGGCGGCGCCCAGGTCGTCGCCACCGCCTTCCTCGGCGCGGCCGTCCGGCTCACCGTCCGGCTCGCCGACGGCACCGAGGCCAAGGCCGACCTGCCCGCGCACGAGGCCGCGGGTCTCGGCGCCGGAACCACCGTCGCCGTCTCGCTGCCCGAGCGCCCCGTACTCGTGGCCGCCCGTACCCGGAACTGAGGACAGACACCCACGTGACCACCTCCCACACCTCCCGACTCCCGCTCCAGGCAGTCCTGTTCGACATGGACGGCACGCTCGTGGACACCGAGCACCTGTGGTGGGAGGCGGTCGAGGCGGTCGCCGGGCGGCCGCTGAACGCCGCCGACCAGCCGGACGTCCTCGGCCGCCCGGTGGAGCACACCGCGGCCTGGCTCGCCGCCACCACGGGGCGGCCGGTCGCGGATCTCGCCGCCGGACTCCACCGCGAGTTCGCCGGCCGGGTCCGCACCCGGATCGTGCCCCGCCCCGGCGCCCTCGCCCTGCTGGACGAGCTGGCCGCCGACGGCGTCCCCACCGCGCTGGTCACCGCGTCCCCGCGCGCGGTCGCCGACGTGGTGCTCCAGGCTCTGGGCGCCCACCGGTTCGCGGTCTCCGTGACCGCCGACGACACCGCCCGCACCAAGCCCGAGCCCGACCCCTACCTCGCCGCCTGCCGTGCCCTCGGCGTCGACCCGGCCGCCTGCGTGGCCGTCGAGGACACCGAGACCGGCGTGGCCTCCGCCGAGGCCGCCGGGTGCGCGGTGCTCGCCGTGCCGTCCCTCGCCCCGATCGGCGCCGCGCCCGGCCGCACCGTACGCGGCAGCCTGGCCGGGGTCACCGTGCGGGAGCTGAGCGGCATGGTCGCGCCCGCGCTGACCGTCATGAGCTGGAACCTGTGGCTCGGCGGCGCGAAGATCGACGACCACCGTGCCAAGCAGGTCAAGGTGATCCTGGACAGCGGCGCCGACGTCGTCGGGCTCCAGGAGACCGCGGGCACCGCCGCCCAGGAACTGGCCGAGGCCCTCGGCTGGCACCACCACCGGGCAGGCGAGAACCTCGGCGTCATCAGCCGCCACCCGATCACCGCCCGCTTCGGCGACCCGGAGGTCGGCTTCTACGGCGCCGCGGGCGTCCGCGTCCAGGTCGCCCCGGGCCGCGCGGTCGACGTGTGGACCGCGCATCTGCACTACACGCCGTACGGGCCCTACGAGCACGCCTTCGACGGGCTGCCCGCGGCCGAGCTGATCGCCCACGAGGAGCTGCGCCTGACCCAGATGCGCGACACCCTGGACCGGATCGCGCGGGCGTCCGAGGAGAGCGTCCCGGTCGTCCTCACCGGCGACTTCAACTGCCCCTCCCACCTGGACTGGCCCGACGTGGCCTGGCCGGTGACGCGGGCCGCCGAGGAGGCCGGACTCGCCGACTCCTACCGCGCGGCCCACCCGGACCCCGCCGCCGAGCCCGGACACACCTGGTCGCCGGTCCACCCGGTGCACGAGGACGGCGGCGGACGGCCCGAACCGCAGGACCGGATCGACTACGTCCTGCACCGGGGCCTGATCGTGCGAAGCGCGCGGACCGTGGTCACCGGGGAGGTGCGCCCCTGGCCGGACGTGGCCGAAAACGAATGGCCCTCCGACCATGCGGCGGTGCTCACCACCTTTGTGTTTCCTATGAGCTGACCTGGGGTTACCGCAGGTCACCATTGCGGGTCGAGGCGACCGTCCCGTAAGTTGTGGGCGCTCTCTACTGACTGGTAATAGCGTTAGGTCTTTCATGCGCTGGCCCCTCGGCCGTCCCACCACCGTCCGCACCCGGATCGTGGCGCTCGCGCTCGCTCCGGCCGTCGCCCTGATGGCCCTGTGGGGCTTCGCCATGGTGTCGGTCACCGCGGAGCTGCGCGCACTGATCCGGGTCCAGGGCGTGTACCACGACTTCGGCACCCCCGTGGACACCGCGATCGGGCAGATCCAGATCGAGCGCCGGATGTCCGCCGCCTACCTGGGCGGCGGCGGCGACGCCGCCGGCGCGGGCGAGTTGCTCGGCCAGCAGCGCCGCACCGACCACGTGGTCGAGGCGATGCGGCAGGCGATCCGGGGCGGCGACCGGAGCCGGCTCACGGGGCGGCAGCGGCAGTCACTGGACGCCATGGTCGCGGCCACCGACAAGCTGGACGGGCTGCGCCAGCGCGTGCTCACCCGGCGGATCAGCTGGGACCAGGCGGTCGAGCAGTACAGCGCGCTGGTGGAGCCCGCCTTCGACGTGCAGTCCACCCTGACCGCCCTGCAGGCGGGGCAGCTCGCCCGCGAGACCGAGACCGTCTTCGAACTGGTCCGGGTCCGCGAGTTCGTCTCCCGCGAGGACGCGCTGGTCGCCGGGGCGCGGGCGGCCGGGACCACGCTGACCCCCCGTCAGTACAGTGCGCTCACCCAGACCATCGAGGACCGGCGCGTCTTCCAGCAGACCTATGTGCCGGACCTGCCCGCCGACTCCCGGGCCCTGTTCGAGAAGTTCCAGCGCGGCGACCTGTACCGCTCGCTGAACCAGGGCGAGGACGCGCTGCTGCGGGCCGGGGCCGGCGGGGCGTCCCGGGCGGTGGCGGCGGACGACTGGCGCTCGACCATCGACCGGATCGTCAAGCAGTACCGCGACCTGTGCACCGCGGCCGGTGACGACTCCGCCGCGCGCGGCCGGGCGTTCGCCTACCAGGAGCTGACCAGGGCGGCCGTCGCCGGCGGCGCCGGCCTGGTCGCCGGGGGCCTGTCGCTGTGGTTCGCGGTGCGCGGCGCCCGGCGCATCTCGCGCCGCCTGGAGGTCCTGCGGGACGCGGCCGATGTCCTCACCACCCGGCAACTGCCCGACGTGATGCGCCGGTTGGGGGACGGTGAGGAGGTGGACGCGCTGGCCGAGGCACCGCCGCTGCCCGCCGCCGCGGTCCGTGACGACGAGATCGGGCAGGTCGGCCGGTCCTTCAACACCGCGCGCCTGGCCGCCGTCGAGGCCGCGGTGAAGCAGGCCACCCTGCGCCGGGGCCTGTTCGCGGTGCTGCTCAACATCGCGCGCCGCAACCAAGCGCTGGTGCACCGGCAGTTGAAGCTCGTGGACACCCTGGAGCGGCGCACCGAGGACCCGGACATCCTGCGCGAGCTGTTCCGCATCGACCATCTCACCACCCGCATGCGGCGCCACGCGGAAAGCCTGATCATCCTCTCCGGCGCTGCGCCCGGCCGGCGTTGGCGCCGGCCCGTGCCCATCGCCCATGTCGTCTCCTCCGCGGTCGGGGAGATCGAGGACTACACGCGTGTGGTCGTGCCGCCGATGCCGGACACCGGGATCGCGGCGGACGCGGTCGCCGACGTCGTCCATCTCTTCGCCGAACTGCTGGAGAACGCGACGGTGTTCTCGCCGCCGCACACCCAGGTCACCCTGCGCTCCGGGCGGGTCGCGGGCGGCTTCGTATTGGAGATCGACGACCGCGGGCTCGGCCTCGACGCCGAGGCCCACGCCCACGCCGAGCGCACCCTCACCGACCCCGACGCCTTCGACCCCACCCGGCACGACCGCCTCGGCCTCTACGTCGTCGGCCGCCTCGCCGCCCGCCACGGCATCGATGTCAGTCTCCGGGACTCCCCCTACGGGGGCACGACCGCGGTGGTGCTGCTGCCGGAGACGATCCTGGCGGAGGCCGGGGCGACGGGGGGCGCCGCCCGAGGGGAGGCCGAGGCCGAGTCCGGGGCCGCGGCACCGCCCGGACACGGGGGTGTACGGGTTCCGCTCCCGCCCGAGGAGCACGGCGGGGTACGGCCGCTGCCGTCGCGGCGCCGGGGAGGGCCCGAGCCCGCGCCTTCGCCCGCGTCCACCTCGGCGCCGACGCCGGCGCCCGCCCCCGCGCAGGACAGCGGCTCGCCGTCCGCGGCCTTGCCGACGAGGGGGCCGGGGTCGCGCGAGTCCGGTACCACGTGGAACGGAGCGCCGACGCCCGAGGCCCGGCCCGCCGGGAGGCCCGCCGCGCAGGAGTCCGGTGCCGGGTGGCGGACGCCGTCCGAACCTCCGCCGGCGAGGAGGCGGGAGTCACATGAGTCCGGCACGGCGCCGGAGCCGACCCCGCCCGCGCCCGCTGCCGTACCCGGGGCGTCACCCCCGCCCGGCGCCCCCTCGCGAGCGGCCTCCGAACCTCCGCCCGCCGCCGGGTCCGCCGCCCCCACCCTGCCCACCCGTGTCCGTCAGGCCTCCCTCGTGCCGGAGTTGCGCGACGAGCCGCGGCCACCGGAGGAGCCGGCGCGCCGGGAGGTCGACGCCGATGAGATGCGGGCGATCTTCGGCGCCTTCCAGCGCGGGCTCGACCAGGGCCGCAAGGGGATACCCGCGCGGCCCGGTACGACCCGCGACGACACCGTGACCACCCACGCCGACGAAGGGACGAACACCGACGATGCACGGTGACGACCAGACCCCCGAGCGGCCCGCCGCGCCCGCCGGAACGCCCGGCACGGACCTCGGCTGGCTGTTGGACGACCTCGTGTCGCGCACCGACCACGTCCGCCAGGCCGTGCTGCTCACCGCCGACGGTCTCGCGCTGAGCAGTTCGGAGGGCATGCCCCGGCAGGACATCGAGCACCTCGCCGCCGTCTGCTCCGGATTCCACGGCCTCGCGCGGTCGGCGGGGGAGCGCTTCGAGGCCGGTGAGGTGCGCCAGACCATGGTGATGCTGGACGACGCCTACCTGTTCATCACCCCGGCCGGACACGGCAGCCGGCTCGCGGTGCTCAGCGAGGCAGGCACCGACGTCGGCCAACTCGCCCACGAGATGGCCCTGTTGGTCCGCCGCCTCGGCAGCCATCTGGACGCGGCAGCCCGTGCCACCCCATGATCCCGCCGTGAGCGACGAGCACTGGTACGAGGACGAGACCGGGTCGATGGTGCGCCCCTACATGGTGACCCGGGGCCGCACCCGGCCCTCGGACCGGCATGCCATCGATCTGATGTCCCGGGTCACCGCTCTGGAGACGGCGGACGCCGCGGGGGCCGGCGTCGACCACGCGAGCGCCGCCCTGCTGGACCTGGTGCGGCGCGGGCCGCGCCCGGTCGCGGAACTGGCCGCGGACGCCGACCTGCCGCTGACCGTGGTGCGGGTGCTGCTCGGCGACCTGGCCGAGGCGGGCCTCGTCCGCATCGACGCGCCCCGGCGTGACCAGGCGGGGGACCCGGCCGCCGATCCCGGTCTGCTGCGGGAGATCGTGGAGCGGCTGCGCGGGATCTAGCGTTTGTCACAGCCGTGTAGGGGACCGATGTCGGACGGAACCCCGGGTCCAGCCCGGTTGTCTCACAGAACAGCACGTCAGCCGTACCTCTTAAGGGGAATCATGCGCGTCCAGAACATCGCTCTGCTCGCCGTCGCGGTCGCCGCGGGCCTGTCGCTCACCGCCTGCGGGAGCAGTGACAACAGCTCCTCCTCCGGCGGCGGCTCCTCCTCGCCGAGCGCCACCGCCTCGGACAGCTCCGGCGGTCAGGGCTCCGCCTCCCAGGGCTCCGGCGGCACCGGGGGCTCCACCGGGTCCACGGGATCCAGCGGCCGAAGCGGCGGCAAGTCGGGCACCGTCCACGGCCCCACGGGCTCCGGCCGCGCGTCCGGCGCCGGCTGCACCACCGCCCACCTGTCGTTCAGCACCTCCGGCGGCATGGCCGAGGGCGAGCTGATCGTCAACATGAAGAACACCGGCTCGGCCAACTGCACCCTGCACGGCTTCCCGGGCGTCGACCTGAAGAGCAAGGACGGCACGATCAGCGCCTCCCGCAGCAAGCTCGCCGTCCCCACGGTCACCCTCCAGCCGGGCGCCGAGACCCGCTTCACCCTGCACTACCCGCCGAACACCTCCGGCGGCACCGGCGAGACCTTCACCCAGCTCGTCGTCACCCCGCCGAACGAGACCCACTCCACGACCCTGAACGCCGGCATCAACGTCCCCGTCACCGACGGCGCCCCCGGCATCACCGTCGACCCGGTCGGCACCGGCAAGTAACCCGGGCCCGACCCGCACGGGGCGTCGCACAGCGCCCCCGTGCGGCACCCGGCCGGGAGCACGCAACGAATCGCCGTCCGGGCCCCCTCGCGCGCAACGAACCGCGCACCGGCGCGCAACGGCTGCTTCTTGTCCGGCCGAGCGCGCCGACCGTACCGTCTATCTGACCCCGAACCCCCTCCGTGACCGGTGAGGTAGACGCATGCGCACCGCCCTGCTCCAGAGCTCCGGCCACCCCGGCTCCGTCGCCGAGAACCTCGCGGTTCTGGACGGGGCCGCGGACCGGGCCGCCGCCGCGGGCGCCGCGCTGCTGACCGCACCCGAGATGTTCCTCACCGGCTACGCGATCGGCGACGCCGTCGGCCGCCTCGCCGAGCCCGCCGACGGCGCCCACGCCGACGCGATCGCCGAGATCGCCGTCCGGCACGGCCTCGCGATCGCCTACGGCTACCCCGAGCGCGACGGCGACACCGTCTACAACTCCGCCCAGCTGATCTCCGCCGACGGCACCCGGCTCGCGAACTACCGCAAGACCCACCTCTTCGGCCGCTTCGAGCGCGAGCACTTCACCCCGGGCGAGCAGCAGCTCGTCCAGGCCGAGCTGAACGGCCTCACCGTCGGCCTGCTGATCTGCTACGACGTCGAGTTCCCGGAGAACGTCCGTGCCCACGCCCTCGCCGGCACCGACCTGCTGCTGGTCCCGACCGCGCAGATGCACCCGTACCAGTTCGTCGCCGAGTCGATGATCCCGGTGCGCGCCTTCGAGAACCAGATGTACGTCGCGTACGTCAACCGTGTCGGCCAGGAAGGGGAGTTCGAGTTCGTCGGCCTCTCCGTCCTCGCCGGGCCCGACGGCGTCGCCCGGGTCCGCGCCGGGCGCGCCGGGCAGTTGGTGTTCGCGGACGCCGACCCCGCCTTCCTGGCCGCCTCCCGCGAGGCCAACCCCTACCTGGCGGACCGTCGCCCGGGGCTGTACGGCTCCCTGGTCTGACGCTCCCTCGACCCGCCTGTCTTCACTCTCAGTTCTTTCGTGCAAGGAGTCCGTACCCCATGACGTCCACGGTGCCCAACGCCGTCGAGCACACCGACGGGCAGCAGCCGCCGATCACCATGTTCGGCCCGGACTTCCCCTACGCCTACGACGACTACCTCGCCCACCCGGCGGGCCTCGGCCAGATCCCCGCGACCGAGCACGGCACCGAGGTCGCCGTCATCGGCGGCGGTCTGTCCGGCATCGTCGCCGCGTACGAGCTGATGAAGATGGGCCTCAAGCCCGTCGTCTACGAGGCGGACCAGCTCGGCGGCAGGCTGCGCACGGTCGGCTTCGAGGGCTGCGACGAGTCGCTGAACTGCGAGCTGGGAGCGATGCGCTTCCCGCCGTCCTCCACCGCGCTCCAGCACTACATCGACCTCGTCGGCCTGGCCACCAAGCCCTTCCCGAACCCGCTGGCCGAGGCGACCCCGTCCACCGTCGTGGACCTCAAGGGCGAGTCGCACTACGCCGTCACCGTCGAGGACCTGCCCCAGGTGTACCGGGACGTCGCCGACGCCTGGAACAAGTGCCTCGAAGAGGGCGCCGACTTCTCCGACATGAACCGCGCCATGCGCGAGCGGGACGTGCCGCGCATCCGCGAGATCTGGGCGAAGCTGGTCGAGAAGCTGGACAACCAGACCTTCTACGGCTTCCTGTGCGACTCCGAGGCCTTCACGTCCTTCCGGCACCGCGAGATCTTCGGCCAGGTCGGCTTCGGCACCGGCGGCTGGGACACCGACTTCCCCAACTCCATCCTGGAGATCCTGCGCGTCGTCTACACCGAGGCCGACGACCACCACCGCGGCATCGTCGGCGGCTCCCAGCAGCTGCCGCTGCGCCTGTGGGAGCGCGAGCCGGAGAAGATCGTCCACTGGCCGTACGGCACCTCGCTGAGCTCCCTGCACGTGGGCGGCGCGCCGCGCCCGGCCGTGACCCGGCTGCACCGCACCGCGGGCAACCAGATCACCGTGACCGATGCGAACGGCGACATCCGCACCTACAAGGCGGCGATCTTCACCGCCCAGTCCTGGATGCTGCTGTCCAAGATCGCCTGCGACGACTCGCTCTTCCCGATCGACCACTGGACCGCGATCGAGCGCACCCACTACATGGAGTCCAGCAAGCTCTTCGTCCCCGTCGACCGGCCGTTCTGGCTGGACAAGGCCGTCGACGACCGGGGGAACCCGACGGGGCGCGATGTCATGTCGATGACCCTCACCGACCGTATGACGCGCGGGACCTATCTGCTGGACGACGGTCCGGACAAGCCCGCGGTGATCTGCCTGTCGTACACCTGGTGCGACGACAGCCTGAAGTGGCTGCCGCTGTCCGCGAACGAGCGGATGGAGGTCATGCTGAAATCGCTCGGCGAGATCTACCCGAACGTCGACATCAGGAAGCACGTCATCGGCAACCCGGTGACCGTCTCCTGGGAGAACGAGCCCTATTTCATGGGCGCGTTCAAGGCCAACCTGCCCGGCCACTACCGCTACCAGCGGCGCCTGTTCACGCACTTCATGCAGGACCGGCTGCCCGCCGACAAGCGGGGCATCTTCCTCGCCGGCGACGACATCTCCTGGACGGCCGGCTGGGCCGAGGGCGCCGTCCAGACCGCGCTGAACGCGGTCTGGGGCGTCATGCACCACTTCGGCGGCGAGACCGACGCGACCAACCCGGGCCCGGGTGACGTGTACGACGAGATCGCACCGGTGGAGCTCCCGGAGGACTGAGCGGCGGGCGCGGGCGGCCCGTCAGACGCCGGCCGCCCGCGCCTTCTCGAACACCTCCGCGGCGACGTCCTTCAGCTCCTCCGCGTCCCGCGCGGTGCCCTGGAGGTCGAGCAGGATCTCCTCCAGGCCGATCTCCGCGTACTCCACCAGGTCCTGGACGATCTGGTCGACGCTGCCCCGGAAGGGCCGGCGGCCGGTGTCCTCGTGCGCCTCGGGCAGGAGTTCGGCGTTCACCCGCAGCACCGTGCGGATCGGCTCCGTACGGCCCCGCTCCTCGGCCAGTTCCCGCAGTTCGCGCCACTGGGCGGCGACCCGCTCGCCGCCCATGGCCACCGGCAGCCAGCCGTCGGCCCGGTCCACCAGCCGCCGCCAGGCCCGCCGGTTGCCCGCGGCCAGCAGGATCGGGATCGGCCGGGCGGGCTTGGGCCCGACCACGGCCGGGGCGACCTTCGTCAGCGGGCCGTCGTGGGCGACCGGGTCCGGGCCCCACACCGCGCGGCACACGTCGATGATCTCGTCCAGCACCCTGCCGCGCTCCGCGAAGGGCCGTACGCCCGCGGCCGCGTACTCGTCCAGGGACCAGCCGGTGCCGAGGCCCGCCAGCACCCGGCCGCCGCTCGCCGCGTCGAGCGAGGCCAGCGCCTTGGCGAGCTGGAACGGCAGGTGCAGCGGCGCCACCAGTACGCTGGTGCCCAGCTCCGCGCGCTCGGTGGCCGCGGCGGCCAGCGTGAGGGTGACCAGCGGTTCCGCCACGGACCGGTACTGGTCGGGCCAGGGCAGGCCGTCGATGTCGTACAGCCCCTGGGTGGCGGGCTCCGGGAACAGGGCCCGCTCGAAGACCCACAGGCTGTCGTAGCCGATCCCCTCGGCGGCGCGGGCCACCTCCGGGACGTCCCTGCCGATCGAGAACTGCCGCATCTGGGGAAGACCGAGACCGAGCCGGATCGTCATGCCGTTGCTCCTTCGTAGCCGGGTTCTCTCAGCGCGCGAGCGGTGTCAGCAGCATCCTTCCCGCGAACCCCACCGCCGCGTCCAGCCGTTCGCCGAACTCCCCGGCGACGTCCGGGCAGTGGCGCAGCGACCACAGGGCCCGCGCCGCCGCCCAGGCCGCGTCCCGGGCGCGCTCCAGGCTCCAGGCGCCCAGGAGATGGGTGAGCGGGTCGGCGAGTTGGAGCAGGTCGGGGCCCGGCATCAGATCCTCGCGGACCCGTTCCTCCAGAGCGGTGAGGATCTCGCCGACGTGATCGAACTCGTCCTCCAGATCGGCGGGTTCGCAGCCGATGGCGTGGCAGGCGTCCACCACGGCGAGGGCGAGGTCGTGCCCGATGTGCGCGTTGATGCCGGCCAGCGCGAACTGGAGCGGCCGTACGCCGGGATGGCGGCGCAGCTGGAACAGCGGCCGCCAGCACGCGGGCGGTCTGCGGTCGGCCTCGGCGGCCTCGACCGCCGTCAGGTACCGCTCGGCGAACCGCACGTCCAGCTCCGCGGCCGCCCGGGGATCGGGGAACTCCCCGGTGCCCAGGCGCCGGTCGATCTCCTCGGTGACGGTGAGGTAGACGCGGTTGAAGACGGCGACGCCGTCCCGCTCGGGCAGGACGGCGGCCAGGGCCCGCATCCGGGAGACGACGGTGCCGACGGAGCCGGCCGGGGCGATGACGGGGGACGACTGCGACATGGGGGAAGGGTCGCAGCCCGGGACCGGCCGACGTGCCGACCGGCCCGGTGCGTCGCCGGAACGGGGGAACGGGTCCTTACGACTGGGCGGTCGGGGAGTCCGGGTCGTAGCTGGAGGTCCCCTCGTCCAGCAGCGGCTCCTGCTTCTTGAGGTGGGCCGGGGCGAAGGCGCGCAGCGCGTGGTAGCCGGTGATGACGACCAGGGTGCCGAGCGCGATGCCGCTGAGGGAGAAGTTGCTGGTGAACTTCATGCTCACGTTGCCCACGCCGATGATGATGCCCGCGGCGGCCGGCACCAGGTTCAGCGGGTTGCGCAGGTCCACCTTCGCGTTGAGCCAGATCTGGGCGCCGAGCAGGCCGATCATGCCGTAGAGGATGACCGTGATGCCGCCGAGGACGCCGCCCGGGATCGCGGCCACGATCGCGCCGAACTTCGGGCACACGCCGAACAGCAGGGCGAAGCCGGCGGCGGCCCAGTACGCGGCGGTGGAGTAGACGCGGGTCGCGGCCATCACGCCGATGTTCTCGGAGTACGTGGTGTTCGGCGGGCCGCCCACCGCGGTGGACAGCACGGAGGCGATGCCGTCGGCCGAGATCGCCGTACCCAGCTTGTCGTCCAGCGGGTCGCCGGTCATCTCGCCGACGGC
This sequence comes from Streptomyces sp. NPDC001056, assembly GCF_053598955.1. Lineage (NCBI taxonomy): Bacteria > Bacillati > Actinomycetota > Actinomycetes > Kitasatosporales > Streptomycetaceae > Streptomyces > Streptomyces sp. NPDC001056. The sequence continues at coordinate 239,601 of NZ_JBSFLI010000008.1, forward strand.
CTTGACGTGGCCCGCGTTCTCCGCGACCAGCGCGATGACGACGGGCAGCGCGACCAGGATCGCCGACCACTGGAAGGACGGCCCGTGGAAGTGCGGCAGCCCGATCCAGTCGGCCTTGGAGACGCCGGAGAGGTCCAGGCGCCAGTGGTCGGTCAGCTTGCCGCTGCCCTCCACGGAGTGGATCTTGCCGAAGACGCGGTCGAAGACCCAGGAGATGCCGTAACCGAAGACCAGGCCGAGGAAGATCGCGATGCGGGACCAGAAGCCGCGCAGGCAGACCACCGCGAGTCCGGTGAACAGCATCACCAGCAGCGCGGTCCACTGGTCCTGCGGCCAGTAGGTGGAGGCGGTCACCGGGGCCAGGTTGAAGCCGATCAGCATCACGACCGCGCCGGTCACGATGGGCGGCATGGCCGCGTGGATGATCCGCGCCCCGAACTTCTGCACCGCGAGGCCCACCAGGAACAGCACGACGCCGACGGCGAGGGTCGCGCCGGTCACGGTCGCGCTCGTACCGCCCTGCGCGCGGATGACCGCGGCCACGCCCACGAAGGACAGCGAGCAGCCGAGGTAGCTGGGCACCCGGCCGCGGGTGGCCAGCAGGAAGATGACCGTGGCGACGCCGGACATCATGATCGCCAGGTTGGGGTCCAGGCCCATCAGCACCGGCGCCACGAAGGAGGCGCCGAACATGGCGACGACGTGCTGGGCGCCGAGGCCCACCGTCCGGGGCCAGGACAGCCGTTCGTCGGGCCGAACCACTGCTCCTGGCGCGGGGGTCTTCCCGTCACCGTGCAGTTTCCAGCGCACGCCGAGGTCCATGGTGGGGTATCGCTTTCTGTGTCGCGTCCGGGCAGCCGAGGGGGCCGGGGGACAGGGGGTTATCCGCACCATTGTCGCTGGTCGCCGAAGCGGTCCGTGCACACGGCCCGGTGCGGGGGGATCCCGGGGCGTCCCGGAAGGTGTGCTGAGCGGTCGCTTAGTATGGAGCACGGCACCCCCAGGGGGCCACCCCCGAACGCCTCGCCCAGGAGCCCCGCAGTGACCGTCGAAGCCCCGTCCGCCCCCGTCGTCTCCCCTGGCCGGCTGATGCCCGTCACCGTCCACTTCGACGACCTCGACGCGCTCGGGCTGCTGCACAACGCCCGCTATCCGCTGCTGGTCGAGCGCGCCTGGACCGAGCTGTGGCACGAGCACGGGGTCCGCTTCGACGGCGACTGGGCGGCGGCCGGCGACGCCTGCAACGCGGTGCGCGAACTGCGCATCGGCTACGAGGCCCCGGTCACCAGCCCCGGCCGCTACGCCGTGCACCTGTGGCTGGACCGGCTCGGCACCACCGGGCTCACCTACGGTTTCCGCTTCTGCTCGGCCGACGGGAGCGAGACCTACGCCCGGGGCTCCCGGGTGCTGGTGCGGCTCGACGCGGCGACCCTGCGCCCGGCGCCGTGGAGCGACGGCTTCAGGGCCGTGGCCCGGGAACTGCTGCGGCCCGCGGACTGACCCGCTCGACCCCGCGCTCTGCGGAGCGCAGCACCCCCGCGCACGCCGTGAGCCCGCACGCCAGCGCCGTCACCACGCCGAACGAGACCACCAGGCTGGTCGCCTGCGCCACCCCGCCGATCAGGCTCGGCGCGATCAGCCCCGAGGTGTAGGTGATGGTCGCCACGCCCGCGATGGCCTGGCTGGGGTTGGGTCCGGCGTGCCCCGCGGCGGCGAAGCACAGCGGGACGACGACCGCGATGCCGAGCCCCGTCAGGGCGAAGCCGCCCATCGCCACCGCGGGCTGCCCGGCGGTGACGACCAGCAGACCGCCCGCGACCGCCAGGACGCCGCCGGCCCGGACCGTGCGCACCGCGCCGAACCGGTCCACCACCGTATCCCCGGCGATCCTGGCCACGGCCATCGTCAGCATGAAGCCGGTGGTCGACGCCGCCGCGAGACCGGCCGAGCTGTCCAGCCGGTCCCGCAGGAACACCGCCGACCAGTCCAGGCTCGCGCCCTCGGCGAACACCGCGCAGAAGCCGACCATGCCGATGAGCAGGGCGGAGCGGGGCGGGAGCGCGAACCGGGGCGGCGGCTCCTCGTCCTCGGTGGGCTGGATGTCCAGCACCCAGGCGCAGGCGAGCACGCCGAGCGCGGTGAGGACGGCCGAGGCCAGCAGGAAGTGGGTGCGCGCGTCGGCGCCGAGGTGCGCGGCGAGGGTGCCGGCGGCCGAGCCGACCAGGGCGCCCGTGCTCCACATCCCGTGCAGGCCCGACATGACCGATTTGCCGAGCCGCCGCTCGACCTCGACGCCGAGCGCGTTCATCGCCACGTCCGCCATGCCCGCGCACGCGCCGTAGGCGAACATCGCCAGGCACAGGGTCGGCAGGTTCGGCGCGAGGGCGGGCAGGACGAGGGACAGGGTCCACAACGCGATCAGGCCGCGCAGGGCGTTGCGGCTGCCGAAGCGGTGGCTGATCCGGCCCGCGAGCGGCATCGCGCACGAGGCGCCGAGCGCGGTGAAGGCCAGCGCGAAGCCCAGCCGGCCCGCGCCGAGCGAGGCGTGGTCCTGGACCCAGGGCACGCGGGTCGCGAAGGAGCCGGTCACGGCGCCGTGGACGCCGAACACGGCCGCGACGGCGTACCGGGCCCGCCGTGTCTCGCTCAGGTCACCCATGTCTGTGCTCCTCCCCGCACGTTGGTGCGCCGTAAACTATCAGGGACCCTGCCTGATAGATAGAACGCCTGCCGCGCGGCAGGGGCCGGCCGTCGGTCGCGGGCTCGGCCCACCGCTCGTGGGGTCCGGTCCGTCGATGTGGAAGGATCCCCGCCATGCCCGCATCACCGAGCACCGCCCGGGCCATCAACGACCGGTTGGCCCTGGGACTCCTGCAGGACCAGGGTCCGCTGACGGCAGGGCAGTTGAAGCAGCTGACGGGGCTGTCCCGGCCGACGGTCGCCGACCTCGTCGAACGGCTCGGCGCCGCCGGTCTGATCACCGTCGTGGGGGAGTCCGGCGCGGCCCGCCGGGGCCCGAACGCCCGGCTCTACGGCATCGTCGGCGACCGCGCCCATCTGGCGGCGCTCGACGTGCGCACCGAGGGGGTCGTCGTGCTGATCGCCGACCTGGTGGGGCGGGTGCTCGGCGAGGCGTCGGTGCCGATCGAGGGGGGCACGGGGACGGGGCCCGCGGTGCAGCGGGTGGTGGCGGCGGTGGAGCGGGCCGTCGGGCGGGCCGGGGTGGAGCGGCTGCACACCGTCGGCATCGGCGCGCCCGGCCTCATCGACCCGGCCACGGGCGATCTGCGCGACTCCGCGGGCCTGCCCGCCTGGCACCGCAGCCTCGCCGCCGCCCTCGGGGAACGGCTGCCCGGCGCCCGCGTCACCGTGGAGAACGAGACCAACCTCGCCGCGCTCGCCGAACAACGCGAGGGCGCCGCCCGCGACCACGACACCTTCGTCCTCCTCTGGCTCGGCCACGGCACCGGCGCCGCGGTCGTCCTCGACGGCACCCTCCGCCGCGGCGCCTCCGGCGGCACCGGCGAAATCGGCTTCCTCCCGGTCCCGGGCACGGGCGCCCTCCCCTCGGCGACGGACTGCGCCGGGGGCTTCCACGCCCTGGCGGGCGCGGCGGCGGTCGTGTCCCTGGCGGAGGAGCACGGCTTGCCGATACCGGCGGCGGCGGACGGACCGGGGGCCGCGGAGGTGGTGCGGGCGGCGGTGGCGCGGGTCTCGGGGGCGGGTGACTCCGCCTCGCCCACCGGCGAAGACCCGCTGACGCGGGGGGAGGCCGTGGGACCGGGCGAGTCGGCCGGTGCGGCGGGGGAGGTCTCGGAAGGGGGGTCGGTGGGGCGAGAGCGTTCGGCGCCGGACGTGCCCGGGAGAGCGGTGGTTTCGGCGGTGGTCGATTCACCGGGGCCCGGGACTTCGGCGGTGGCCGAGTCGCCGGGGCGGGAGTCTTCGGCGACGGGTGGATCCGCCGGGCGAGGACCCTCCACGGCGGAGGGGCGGTCCCGGCGGGGGCCCAGGGCGGACGAAGAGGTCGGGACGGCGGCCGAAGCCGGTGCCGGTGAGCGGTTCCTTTCCGCGCTCGCCGGCCGGATCGCCATCGGTGCCGCCTCCGTCGTCGCCGTGCTGGACCCCGGCTGTGTGGTCCTCGGCGGGGAGATCGGACGGGCCGGGGGCGACGTCCTCGCCGGGCTCGTGGCGGAGCGGCTGCGGCGGATGTCGCCCCTGCCCACCGAGGTCCGCGCCAGTGGCCTCGGAGGCTCCGCCGTTCTGCGGGGCGCCCTGCTGACGGCGCGCGACCGGGCGCAGGACGAGCTGTGGGCCGCCCCGCTCCGGTCGTCGGTCCCGTCGTAGCCGGTCTGATCGGGGCCTTGTCCGGGCGGTGGGTTCCCTTTGTGGTGGGTCTGATCGGGGCCTTGTCCGGGCGGTGGGTTCCCTTTGTGGTGGGTCTGATCGGGGCCTAGTCCGGACGATGGGTTCCCTTTGTGGTGGGTCTGATCGGGGCCTAGTCCGAACCGCTGGTCCCCTCGTGGTCGGTCCGATCGGAGCCCTACCCGAACCGCTGGTCCCCTCGTGGTCGGTCCGATCGGAGCCCTACCCGAACCGCTGGTCCCCTCGTGTCCGGCTCGGCCGAATCCCGTCTAGCCGAGTCGCCGGTCCCGTCCTGGCCGGCCCGACCGAGCCTCCTGCCCGAACCGCCGCGCCAAGTGCTCCTCGAACGTCCCCTTCCCCACCGCCCGTTCCGGTGCCAGATGGTCGCCCGCGCGGAAGGCGCGGTACGCCGCGCCGAGCAGGGGGAGGCCGGCCACCGGGCGGCGGCGGCCGGTGGCGTGCAGGTAGGCGCGGGCCAGGGAGTCGAACGAGCGGACCTCGGGGCCGCCCATGTCGGGCACCCGGCCGGCCGGCGCGGCGAGGGCCAACTCGGCCAGCCGGGCGGCGACTTCGGTCACCTCGATGGGCTGGTCGGACACCCGCGCGGGCAGTGGCATCACCGGCGGCTTGGAGAGGGTCCCGAAGAGCGACACCAGCAGGTCGTGGAACTGGGTCGTGCGCAGGATCGTGAAGCCGAGGCCGGAGCGTTCGATGCGCTGTTCCACCGCGTACTTGGTGCGGTAGTAGCCGAACGGTATCCGGTCCACCCCGACGATCGAGATGTACACCAGATGCCGCACCCCGGCCCGCTCCGCCGCCGAGATCAGATGCCCGGCCGCCTCCTCGTCGCCGCCCCGGGCGCTGCTCGCACAGTGCACCACCGTCGGCACCCCCGCGAGCGCCGCGTCCAGATCCGGACCGCCCGCCCGCAGATCGACGCCGTACGGTTGGGCGTGCCTGCTGAGCACCCGCACTCCGTGCCCGTCCGCGCGCAGCCGCTCGGTGACATGCCGGCCGAGCGTGCCCGTGCCGCCGGTGACCAGGATCGTGGTCATGCTGTTTCCGTCCCTCCCGGACCGGGACGCCCCCCGTCGGGACGCCCTCACCGCAAGAGACCGGACGGCCGCCCGGAAATGTGACATCGCCCCTGCTCCGTGGCGCTGGCGGCCCGGCGGCGGGCAAGGGCCGTCGTCACCGCCACCGGGCCCGACCGGCACCCTAAAAGGACTAGACCATTATGGTCAATGGGACGGCCGTGCCAACGCGCGCCGCACGAAAGGGGGTTGGGGTCGGGCGCCGTACCGTGTGAAGTCGGGGCCACGGACTGTGAGCGAGTCCACACGGACCCCCTGTCGGCGCGGCCGTCCGGCGTGGCACACTTGCCCTGTACCAGAAGCAGCGCACTCCGGGGTCGGTGAAAGTCCGAACCGGCGGTTACAGTCCGCGACCCGTCCGCCTCCAGCGGCCGGTTGACCAGGTGAAATTCCTGGACCGACGGTTAAAGTCCGGATGGGAGGCAGTGCGCGGCGGGCGGGCATGCGTTCCGTGTGCGCGCCGCCGTATCTGGGCTCGTCCGTATGCGGGCGGGTCCTTTTCGGCGACGTCCCGATTGTGTGCTCACCCGTAGATTCTGTCGTCTTCGACAGGCCCCGGAGTCCGTGCCCCATGAGGCAGGAGGACCCGGGAAGTGTTCACCGGAATCGTCGAAGAGCTGGGTGAGGTCACCGCCGTCGAGAACCTCGGCGACGCCTCCCGTTTCCGGCTCCGCGGCCCCGTCGTCACCGATGGCGCCCGGCACGGCGACTCCATCGCCGTGAACGGCGTCTGTCTCACCGTCGTCGACCACGAGGGCGACGAGTTCACCGCCGACGTCATGGCCGAGACCCTGAACCGCTCCAGCCTGGGCGCGCTCACCGTCGGCTCCCGCGTCAACCTCGAACGCCCCACGGCAGTCGGCGCCCGCCTCGGCGGCCACATCGTCCAGGGCCATGTCGACGGCACCGGCACGGTGCTGGAGCGCAAGGTCTCCGACCACTGGGAGATCGTGAAGATCTCGCTCCCCGCCGACCTCGCCCGCTACGTGGTCGAGAAGGGCTCCATCACCGTCGACGGCATCAGTCTCACGGTCGTGGACGCGGGCCCCGACCACTTCACCGTCAGCCTCATCCCCACCACCCTCGCCCTGACCACGCTCGGCGTGAAGCAGCCGGGCGACCCGGTCAACCTTGAGGTGGACGTCATCGCCAAGTACGTGGAGCGGCTGCTCGCGGCCGGTCAGGGGGCCGGTCGGTGAATTCGCTCAACACCGAGGCGTTCACCCTGTTCGGACAGCACATCCTGTGGTCCGACATGATCGGCAACATCTTCGGCCTGGGCGCCCTCGCCCTCGGCTGGCGCCGCTCCCTGTGGACCTGGCCCGTGCAGTTCGTGTCCGGCCTGATCCTCTTCGCCGCCTTCTACGGCCACCTCACCGGCAGCGCCGGCAAGCAGGCCGTCGTCATGCTGGTCGCCCTCTACGGCTTCTGGCAGTGGAACCGCGGCCGCGGCCGGGCGGGCGACGGCCACATCTCCCCCCGCTTCGCCACCTGGCGCGAGCGCGCCGCCCTGATCGGCGCCGCGGCCGTCGGCACCGTCGCCGTCGCCCTGCTGTTCACCGCGTTCCCGGAACTGTCCTGGGACCCGTGGCCGGACGCCTACATCTTCGTCGGCACCGTCGTCGCGATGTACGCCCAGGCCAAGGGCATGGTCGAGTTCTGGTTCGCCTGGCTGCTCGTCGACCTCGTCGGCGTCCCCCTCAACTTCGCCAACGGCTACGCCTTCTCCGGCTTCGTCTACGTCATCTACGGCGCACTCGTCCTGTGGGGCATGCGCGACTGGTGGCTGCGCTCCCGCAAGAGCCCGCGGCCCGTTCTGGAAGGAGCACCGGCATGACCTCGGCCACCCCGCTCTACGACCCCTACTCCTACTCCTACGACGGGGACGGCATCGAGGAGTTCGCCCTCGACCCCGTCGAACAGGCCGTCGCCGACATCGCGGCCGGGCGCCCCGTGATCGTCGTGGACGACGAGGACCGGGAGAACGAGGGCGACCTCGTCATCGCCGCCGAGAAGGTGACGCCCGAGATCGTCGCCTTCATGATGAGCGAGTGCCGGGGCCTGGTCTGCGCCCCGATGGAGGCCGCGGAACTCGACCGGCTGCGGCTGCCGCAGATGGTCGAGGACAACACCGAGTCGATGAAGACCGCCTTCACCGTCTCCGTGGACGCCTCCGGCGCGCACGGCGTGACCACCGGCATCTCCGCCGCCGACCGCGCCACCACGCTCCAGCTGCTCGCGAGCGGCACCGCGGAGCCCGCCGACTTCGTCCGCCCCGGCCATGTCTTCCCGCTGCGGGCCCGGTCCGGCGGCGTCCTGGAGCGCAACGGCCACACCGAGGCCGCCGTCGACCTCGCCCGGCTCGCGGGTCTGCGCCCGGCCGGCGCCATCGTGGAGATCGCCGGCGAGGACGGCCGGATGCTCCGGCTGCCCGAGCTGATCCCGTTCGCCCGCAAGCACGGCCTGACGATCATCTCCATCGAGGACCTGATCGCCTACCGCCGGGGCACCGAGCCCACCGTCCGCCGCGAGGCCGAGACCCGGCTGCCCACCCGGCACGGCACCTTCACCGCCCACGGCTACCGCTCCGCCGTCGACGGCGTCGAGCACGTCGCCCTCGTCCACGGCGAGATCGGCAGCGGCGAGGACGTCCTGGTCCGCGTCCACTCCGAGTGCCTGACCGGCGACGTCTTCGGCTCGCTGCGCTGCGACTGCGGCCCCCAGCTCGACGACTCCCTGGCCCGCATCCAGGAGGAGGGCCGCGGAGTCGTGGTCTACCTGCGCGGACACGAGGGCCGTGGCATCGGCCTGCTGTCCAAGCTGCGCGCCTACGAACTCCAGGAGCAGGGCCGCGACACCCTCGACGCCAACCTGGAGCTCGGCCTGCCCGCCGACGCCCGCGACTACGGCGCCGGCGCCCAGATCCTCGCCGACCTCGGCGTGCGCAGCGTCCGGCTGATGACCAACAACCCCGACAAGGCCGACGCGCTGCTGCGCCACGGCCTGAAGGTCACCGGGCGCGTGCCGATGCCCGTCCGGGCGGGCGAGCACAACCTGCGCTATCTGCGCACCAAGCGGGACCGCATGGGCCACGACCTGCCCTGGCTGGACACGCCGGCCACCCCGGCGGTGCCGGGCCCGGCATCGGCCTCCGCGGCCACCTGCCCGAACCAGTGAGCCGGTGACACCGGCTGGACCAGCAGTACCAGCAGTACCCGCAAGACCAGTCGAGCAAGAAGGCACTTAGGAGAGACGTGAGCGGCAAGGGTGCACCGGAACTGTCCGTACGCAACGCCGGCGACCTCAGGGTCGCCGTCATCGCGGCGCAGTGGCACGAGAAGGTGATGGACGGTCTGGTGGACGGCGCCCTGCGCGCCCTCGGCGAACTGGGCATCGACGAGCCGACCCTGATCCGGGTCCCGGGCAGCTTCGAGCTCCCGGTCGCCGCCAAGGTGCTGGCCGCGCGCGGCTACGACGCGGTGGTCGCCCTCGGCGTCGTCATCCGCGGTGGCACCCCCCACTTCGACTACGTGTGCCAGGGCGTCACCCAGGGCCTCACCCAGGTCTCGGTGCAGACCGGCGTCCCGGTCGGCTTCGGCGTGCTCACCTGCGACACCGAGGAGCAGGCCCTGGACCGGGCCGGCATCGAGGGTTCCAGCGAGGACAAGGGCCACGAGGCGGTGATCGCGGCGGTCTCCACGGCCGCGACGCTGCGTTCGGTATCCGAACCCTGGCACTGAGCCGCCGGTCGGAGCGCGTAGGGTAAGGACCACCATGTCCAAGAAGACGTTCGAGGAGCTCTTCACCGAGCTCCAGCACAAGGCCGCCCATGGCGATCCCGCCACCTCCCGCACCGCCGAACTGGTCGGCAAGGGCGTCCATGCCATCGGCAAGAAGGTCGTCGAAGAGGCCGCCGAGGTCTGGATGGCCGCCGAGCACGAGGGCAAGGACGCGGCAGCCGAGGAGATCTCCCAGCTGCTGTACCACGTCCAGGTGATGATGGTCGCCCGCGGGATCTCCCTGGACGACGTCTACGCCCACCTCTGACCGGCCCGGCCGTACCCACCGCGCCGTCGCGCGGTACACCGCACAAACCCCCTTCACGCAAAGGAAGCCGTCCTCATGCTGCGCATCGCCGTCCCCAACAAGGGTTCCCTGTCCGGCCCTGCGGCGGACATGCTGCATGAGGCCGGCTACCGGCAGCGCCGCGAGTCCAAGGAACTGCGGATCGTGGACCCGGGCAACGACGTCGAGTTCTTCTACCTCCGCCCCCGCGACATCGCGATCTACGTCTCCTCCGGCCGCCTCGACATCGGCATCACCGGCCGTGACCTGCTGGTCGACTCCGGCGCGGACGCCGAGGAGATCCTGCCGCTGGGCTTCGCCCGCTCCACCTTCCGCTTCGCCGGCAAGCCCGGCACCGCGAGCGGCGTCGAGGACCTGAAGGGCCGTACGATCGCCACCTCGTACGAGGGGATCGTCGCCCGGCACCTCGCCGACAGCGGCGTCGACGCGTCCGTGGTGCACCTGGACGGCGCCGTGGAGACCGCGATCGAGCTGGGCGTCGCCGGGGTCATCGCCGACGTCGTGGAGACCGGCACCAGCCTGCGCAACGCGGGCCTGGAGGTCTTCGGTGAGCCGATCATGAAGTCCGAGGCCATCGTGATCCGCCGCACGGGCTCGGACGCCGAGGAACCCAAGGTCCAGCAGTTCCTGCGCCGCCTCCAGGGCGTCCTGGTCGCCCGGACGTACGTGATGATGGACTACGACTGCCGGGTCGAGCAGCTGGAGAAGGCCGTCGCCCTCACCCCCGGCCTGGAGTCCCCGACCGTCTCCCCGCTGCACAACGAGGGCTGGGTCGCGGTCCGCGCCATGGTCCCCGCCAAGGAGGCGCAGCGGATCATGGACGACCTCTACGCCATCGGCGCCCGCGCCATCCTGACCACGGCCATCCACGCCTGCCGCCTCTGAGGGGTATGTGATGTCCGACCTGACCGCACTGCCCGACCTTCCCGTCACCTTCCGGCCGGGGCACACCCGGGCCATCCTGCTCACCGCCGGCGTGGCGATCTTCCTCACCATCTCGGGGATCGCCCTGCTCCTGGAGGGCCTCGGCCCGGGGGAGCGGATGAGCTTCGTGGTCACCGGGGCGCTGATCTTCTGGTTCCTCGCCCAGCTGGCCCGGATCAAGGTCGTCGCCGACGAGAGCGGCGTCACCGTCGTCAACATCGCCAGCAAGCGACGCCTGGACTGGGCGGAGATCCTTCAGGTGAACCTCCGTCCGGGCGATCCCTGGGTGTTCCTGAACCTCAGCGACGGCACCAGCCTGCCGGCGCTCGGCATCCAGCCGGGCATCGCCAGGGAGCGGGCGATCGCCGACGCCAGGGCGCTGCGGGCGCTCGCCGAGGCCCACTCGGCCGCCCGCCTGGGGGAAGATCAGGGCTGACCCGGGGGCCGACTCCGGGTCGCCCACCCTGCCCGACCGGCCCCGTCTTGATTAACCTGGTGGGCGGAGGCCGCGCCGACAGCGCCTCCGCCCCTGCGCGCCGCCCGGTGCCAGGGGTTCCTGCAACCCGAGGAGTGAATCCCTCCGGCGATGGACGGATCGTCCTGTAGTACCTGCGCCGCCCCCACCCGACATACCGGGGAGGCGGCGGCATCGTGACCACCCCTCTGCTGCTTCTCGCAGCCGCGTTCCTGCTGATTCTCGCCAACGGATTCTTCGTGGCGGCCGAATTCGGCCTGGTGACGGTCGAGCGCCCCGAGGCCGAGAAGGCCGCCGCCGACGGCGACAGGCGCGCCCGTACGGTCGTGGAGTCGCTGAAGGAACTCTCCTTCCAGCTCTCCGGCACCCAGCTCGGCATCACCATCACCTCCCTGGTCGTCGGCATGCTCGCCGAACCCGCCCTGGGCCGGCTGCTGCGCGGCCCGTTCGCCGCGCTCGGCCTTCCGGGCGGCGCCGTCTCCGGCGCCGCCGTGATCGTCGGCATGCTGCTGGCCTCCGCGATCCAGATGGTGATCGGCGAACTGGTGCCCAAGAACTGGGCGGTCTCCCGGCCGCTCCAGGTCGCCCGCTTCGTCGCGGGTCCCCAGCACCACTTCTCCCGGCTGTTCCGGCCGGTGATCGCCGCGCTCAACACGGTCGCCAACCGGCTGGTCCGCGCCCTCGGCGTCGAACCCGCCGACGAACTGGCCTCCGCCCGCACCCCCGGCGAACTGGTCTCCCTGGCCCGGCACTCCGCCCAGGCGGGCGCCCTGGAGCAGGACACCGCGGACCTGTTCGTGCGCACCCTCTCGCTCGGCGAGCTGACCGCGCAGCACGTCATGACCCCGCGCGTGAAGGTCAGCGCGCTCCAGGACTCGGCGACCGCCGAGGACGTGGTCAACCTCACCCGGGCCACCGGACTGTCCCGCTTCCCCGTCTACCGGGAGAAGATCGACGACGTCGTCGGCATGGCCCACCTCAAGGACGCCCTCGCCGTCCCGGCGCACGACCGGCTGCGCACCCCGGTCGGCCGCATCGCCCGCCCCGCGCTGCTGGTCCCCGAGACCCTGCCCGTCCAGCCCCTGCTGGCCCGGCTGCGCAGCGAACAGCCCATCGCGGTCGTGGTGGACGAGTACGGGGGCACGGCCGGCGTGGTCACCCTGGAGGACATCGTCGAGGAACTCGTCGGCGAGGTCCGCGACGAGCACGACGCCAAGGACGTGCCCGAGCTGGCCGCCGCCCCGCCCGAGGACGGCAGGCCCGCCTGGGACGTGGCAGGCAGCTGCCGGGTCGACATCCTCCAGCGCATAGGCCTCGACGTGCCCGAGGGGCCGTACGAGACCGTGGCCGGGCTGGTCGCCGACCTGCTCGGCCGGATCCCGGCCCCCGGCGACCGGGCCGAACTGCCCGGTTGGCGGCTCGCGGTCCGCCAGGTCGGCCACTACCGCGCCGAACGGGTCCGCCTGGTCAGGACGGCCCCGGCGGCCGACATCGCGGAGGCCCTGCGATGAGCGTGCTCCAACTGGTCTTGGCCGCGCTGCTCGTGCTTGCCAACGGCTTCTTCGTCGGCGCCGAGTTCGCGCTCGTCTCCGTCCGCCGCAGCCAGATCGAACCGCTCGGCACCACGCAGGCCCGGCAGGTGCTGTACGGCCTGGAGCGGCTGCCGCAGATGATGGCCGCCGCGCAGTTCGGCATCACCGTGTGCTCCCTGACGCTCGGCGCGGTCGCCGAACCGACCGTGGCGCATCTGCTGGAGCCGCTGTTCGAGGCGGTCCACCTCCCGGACGGCGTGGTGCATCCGCTCGGCTATGTCATCGCGCTGGCCGCGGTGGTCTTCTTCCACCTGGTCATCGGCGAGATGGTGCCGAAGAACCTCGCGATGGCGGCGCCCGAGAAGGCGGCGCTGTGGCTCAGCCCCGGCCTGGTCTGGTTCGCCCGCGCGTGCAAGCCGATCACCGTGTCCCTCGGCGCCGTCGCCCAGGCCGTCCTGCGGCTGTTCCGCGTCGAACCCAAGGACGAGGTCGAGGCCGTCGTCACCAGCGAGCAGCTCAACCGGCTCCTGGAGGACTCCGGACAGGCGGGGCTGCTCGACCCCGAGGAGATGGAGCGTCTGGAGGACGCCCTGGAACTGGGCTCCCGCCCGGTCACGGACGTCCTGCTGCGCCGTGAGTCCCTGGTCACGGTGACGCCCGCGGTCACGCCGGGGGAGATCGTGCGGCTCACCGCGCGCACGGGCTACTCCCGCTTCCCGGTGGCGGCCACGGAGCAGGGTGCCTTCATGGGATACGTCCACGTCAAGGACGTCCTCGACCTGGAGGACTCCGAGCGGGCCGTACCGCAGAACATCTGGCGCCCCATGACGACCCTGCGGGCCGAGCTGCCCCTGGACGACGCCCTCACGGTCATGCGCCGGGCCGCGACCCACCTGGCCCAGGTGGCCGACGCGTCCGGCAAGGTGCTGGGGCTGGTGGCGCTGGAGGACGTCCTGGAGATGCTCGTGGGCGAGGTGCGCGATCCCGCGCACCCCGAGGTCGCCGACATGAGACTGACGGAACCGAGGATGAGCGGGGAGTCGGAACAGGCGCTCGCCACATAGCCCGGGTGATGGCGGGAGCCGCGCGGTGCGGCCCGGCGACGGGCCGCTCGCGCGGTTCCCCGCGCCCTCGTGGGCGCCACCCGCGCCTACGCGGGCGACGGATCCTGCGGGCTCCTCCCCGACAGCACCTCCCCGTACGCCTGCATCAGGTCGGCCAGCCGCAACGTCGCCAGATCGTCCCGCGACAGCGAGCCCGCGTACGTCGACAACCGCAGATCCCGGTACGCACAGCTCTTCTCGTACAGCGTCCGCAGGAACCGCCCGTTCCCCAGCTCGTCGATCCACCCCTGGTCGACCACGTGCCCGGCGATCGACCGCAGCTCCTCCAGCGCCTCCTCGTCCCACAGGTCCCCGTTCTCCGCCGCCAGCACCTTCCCGATCTCGGTGAGTTCACCGGGCCGGTACGAGGGGAAGTCGACCCGGGACGTGAAGCGGGACGACAATCCGGGGTTCGCCGCGAGCAGCCGGTCCATCCCCTCGGGATACCCCGCGAGGATCACCACCAGATGGTCCCGGTTGTCCTCGGCCCGCTTCAGCAGCACCTGCAGTGCCTCGTCCCCGTACGCGTCCCCCTTGCCGTACCCGGAGTTGGAGAGCGAGTACGCCTCGTCCACGAACAGCACCCCGCCGATCGCGGAGTCGATCAGCTCGTTCGCCTTCACCGCGGTCTGCCCGAGGTACTCGCCGACCAGATCGGCCCGCTGTGCCTCGACGAGGTGGTCCCCGCCGAGCAGCCCGAGCGCGTAGAAGACCCGCCCGAGAATGCGCGCCACCGTGGTCTTGCCGGTCCCGGACGGCCCGGAGAAGACGAAGTGCCGTTTGGGCGGCTGCACGGGCAGTCCCTGCCCGGCCCGCAGCCGGGCCATGTTCAACTGTGCGGACAGGGCCTTGACCTGGCGCTTGACCGGTTCGAGCCCCACCATCCGCTCCAGCTCGGCGAGTGCCTGCTCCAGCAGCGCGGGATCGGTCGGCCCGGAGGGCAGGGGCGAGCCGGGCACCCCGCCCCGGTCCCGGACCCCGGGCTCGGCCGCGGCCGGCGGGGGACCGGTCGGCAGGTCCGGCTCCGGCAGCCGCAGATCCCGCCCCTCGGTGCCGAAGAACGGATCGAACCCGTCCGGCCCGTCCACCGTGTCCTGCCCCGCGCCGGTCAGCGTGATCGCGGCGAGGCCGGCCGCGTCGTCGTACCCGTCCCCCTCGGCGATCGCCGCGAGCCGCGCCGAGGTGTCCATGAAGGCGGGGTCGACCCGGTGCACGGCCCGGTAGAGGGGGAGCGCGGCGGCGGAGCGACCGGTGCCCTCGTGCGCCCGCGCCAGCCAGTAGCGCAGCTCCTTGCGCTGCGGCTGCTCGCTGCGGCACCGCATCAGCGCCGCGGCCAGCAGCGGTTCGGCCTGGCCGTACATCTCCAGGCGTACCCGGGCCATGCCGCCGAACAGACCGGCCTCTATGCCGAGCAGGGGATCGTCCAGCAGCGGATCGGTGTGCCGTACCAGCTGCTCCCAGTCCTTGACCAGATAGGCGCGGCAGGCGTGCAGGAAGCGGACCTGGGGATCGGTGTCGACCGGGGGCAGCCCGGCCAGCGCCCGGTCCAGCTCGGGAACGTGCCGGCCGTCCAGCCAGTGCGAGGCGTGCGCGAGCAGCAGATCGCGTGGGCTCTCCAGCACCGGCTGCACCCACCAGCCCAGCCAGTACCAGGAGTTGAGCGCCCGACGGTGCCGGGCGCGCTGTTCGCCGAAGCGCTCGCGGTGCCGGAACATCCGCAGCAGCGCGGTGGTGGTGTCGACCCGGAGCGCGTGCAGCCCGAGCCAGCCGTCCGCCATGCCGGGGTCCATCCGTACCGCGGCCCGGAACTCCTCCTCGGCCTGCGGAAAGGCGCCCATCGTGTAGGCATCGACCCCGCGCAGCCAGGCGAGGTCGGCCGGGGCCTCGGGGCCCTGCGTGCCGAAGTCCATCACGTCCCCCACAGACCGTGCCCCGTGGTTCGCCACCGGACGGTCGCCCGGCGGTCGCCGCGGCCGAACCGCCGTGCCGCGGACCGGAGTTGCAGGTGCGCGAGGCTGCCGCCGAAGGTCGCACCAAGGGCATCGTACCCGCGCGGGTGCCGCGTGCCGAAGGGTGCCGTACAGGCCGTTCGGCGAGGCGGGAGCGGACGGAAAGGCGACGGTTCGGTGACCGAGG
Organism: Streptomyces sp. NPDC001056; assembly: GCF_053598955.1. NCBI lineage: Bacteria > Bacillati > Actinomycetota > Actinomycetes > Kitasatosporales > Streptomycetaceae > Streptomyces > Streptomyces sp. NPDC001056. The sequence continues at coordinate 255,313 of NZ_JBSFLI010000008.1, forward strand.
GTGAGGGGAGCGGCGCGCAACGGGCCCTGGAAACGGGCCGCGGGCAGAACGAAGCCCCCGATCACGGGGGAACAACCGGGGGCTTCGCGTCTTCGGGCGGCTTCGAATGGCCGCACATTGAGAACGTAAGTCCTGTACGGCCCCCGGGTCAAGCGAAGTTGGGGCACTTGGGGAAGTTGGCCGACAAGAGTCTTCACAATTTCACCACATGGGGGTCGAGCCATCACTGTGGGTCACACCTTGGCCCGATCTCCGGGGTCGCTCGGGCCCCGGCAGCACCTCGTAGCCCCGCGCCGTCTGCCGCACCAGGAGCCCGGCGTGGGAGCGGGTGGGGTCGTCTGCGAAGTGCGCGCGCTCGGCCTCGACCCAGCCGTCCCAGAACTCCCGCTGCTCCGTGCCGTCCCGCCGTCGGCCGCGTGCCCAGGACTCCTCGCGGGGCAGTTCCATCCACAGCAGTTCGGCCAGGAACGGCCGGAGCGCGCGGCGGCCCGCGCCGACGCCTTCCATCACGATCACCGGCGCGGGCGGCAGCGGGCGCGCCGGGCCGAACGCGCGGGCGCTCCAGTCGTAGGGAAGGTAGGCGGCCGTCTCGCCTCGGGAGAGCGGGTCGATCACCTGCGTCAGCAGCCGGTCGGTCCACGAGAACAGCCGCTCATGGCTGGCGATGTCGTCGAGGTGGAGCACCGGCGCCCCGTCCAGCGCGGCGGCCAGCCGCCCGGCGAAGGTGGACTTCCCCGAGCCGGCGTGCCCGTCGACTCCGATCAGCCGGACCGGTCCGAGGGACGGCGGGAGCCCGCGCAGCCGGGCGGCGAGGTGCTGAATGGCGATTCCCGAAGGTGTGGTGCGGTGTGGGGGGTTTTCCGGAAAGAGTCTAGTGGCGGTGCGTGGCGGCGGTGCCGCCGAGGTCGCCGGACGAAAGAAAGTTACGCTTTGAACCATCGCTCGGCGGGTCCGCCCCGCGTGCTTCGATAAACATTCTCGAATCCCTGACCGATATGTCGAATTCGGCGTTCCGGGGGTCCTCCGTGCTGAGTAAGGTGCCTCCTGCGCCACCACGAGAAGCGGTAGACGGGGACAGGGTACGGGGACAAGGCAGGGGACATGGCCGCGGAGTTATTCGAAGGTCAGTATGTGTGGCATCCGGCGGCCGACGACCGAGTCCTGGCCGGCGTTTGCGTCGATGTCCGCGCCGGACGTTATCGGCACGCGTACGAGGCGCTGGCCGAGACGCGGCACGACTTCGCCCTGCGCGCCCACCGCTCCCTGGTCCTCGCCTCCGAGGCGGCCGGCACCGACCTGGTCGAACGCTGGCTGGCCGAGGAGCCCTCGCCCGAGGCCGCGCTCATGTGGGCCCGCGTCGCCGTCCAGCGGGCCCTGCGTGCCGCCGACGGCCACGACGACCGCGCCGAGGCCCTGGAACGCATAGCGCTCACCGCCTGCGAACGGGCGGCCGCCCTGGCCCCGCGGGACCCCACCCCCTGGGTCGCCAAGCTCGCCATGACCCGCCTGCACCGGTTGCGGGACCCCGCCCCGCAGGGTCTGCTCACCGCCCCGCCCGGCCCCTGGCGGCTGTTCGCGCACGTCCTCTCCCTGGACCCGTGGCACCGCGAGGCCCATCACCGCTTTCTCTCCTTCTTCTTCACCCGCCACGGCGGTTCGGTCAACGCGGCCTGGGACGTGGCCGCGTTCCTCAGCCAGCGGGCGCCCACCGACTCCGCGCTGCGCCTGCTGCCGCTGGTCGCCCTGGTGGAGAGCTACAACCCGACCCAACTGCTCGCCGACCGCGTCTGGGAGCAGCCCCAGTGGCGCGCCACCGCGCTCGCGATCTACCACAACTGGCTACCGGCGGTGACCGGTTACCGCTTCACACCGGTGCTCGACCTGGCCTACCTCGCGCACGCGCTGGTCATGGGCCAGCGCGAGTTCGAGGCCCGGGCGGTCTTCACGGCGATGGGCCCGTACGCCTCGCGCATGCCCTGGAGCGCCTTCGGCGACCCCGCCGAACAGCTGTCCCGGGCGCGCCGCGCCTGCGGTCTGCCCGTCCCCGGGTCCGCCTGACCCCCCCCCTTTGCTCGTCACCCGTCCCCCCTCGTCGAGCGCCGTCCAGAGCGCTTGAGAGGCACGAGAGAAAGGCCGATCTGTGTCAGAACGGATGTCTGCTCCCCGGGCCACGGCCCGCGCCGGAGAAGACGCGGTCGTGCTCGACGACGACGCGACCCTGCACGCGATGGGTTATCCGCGGAAACTCACACGCCGTTTCCAGGCGTTCGACAATTTCGCGATCTCCTTCACCATCATCAATATCCTTTCGGGTATCTTCTCGTCCTTCGGATTCGGCATGAACGCGGGCGGGCCCCGCATTCTCGTGTTCGGCTGGATCGGTGTCTCGATCATGGTGCTGCTCATCGGCGCCGCCATGGGCGAGGTCGCCTCCGCCTATCCGACGAGCGGCGCCCTGTATTTCTCCGCCGGTAAGCTCGCCAAGCGCCACAAGGGTGCCTGGTCCTGGTACACGGGCTGGTTGAATTTCGTCGGACAGATCGGCGGCACCGCCGCCACCGGTTATGCGGCGGCCACCTTCATCCAGGCCTTCGTGCAGCTCCAGTGGCCGTCCTACCAGCCGACCGTCCATCAGACGGTGCTGATCACGGCCTTGATCATCGTGTTGCAGGGGCTCGCCAACACCTACACCGTCCAGCTCGTCGCCGTACTCAACCGCATTTCGGTGTGGTGGCTGCTGATCGGACTCGTCGTGATCGTGGGCGCACTCATAGTGATACCGGATCACCATCAGTCGGCGTCGTTCGTCACACATTTCGAGAACAACACCGGCTTCACGAGCGGACTTTACGGCGGCATGCTCGGCCTGCTGGTCACCAGTTGGACCTTCACCGGCTTCGACGGCAGCTTCCACATGTCCGAGGAAACGGTGCGGGCCACGGTCAACGCACCCAAGGGGATCACCCGCGCCATCGGCTATTCGGCGATCACCGGTCTCATCCTGATGATGGCACTGGTCTACAGCATTAGGGACTACGCCAAGGAGGCGGCCAACGGCGCGCCGCCCGTCCAGATCCTCATCGACGGCCTCGGCCTGACCACCGCCAAGGTCATGCTCCTCATCGTCATCGGCGCGATGCTCTTCTGCGGCCTCGCCAACCTCACCAGCAACACCCGGCAGATCTTCGCCTTCTCCCGCGACGGCGCCATGCCCGGCTCCCGCCTGTGGCACTCGGTCTCGCCGCGCACCCGGACGCCCGTCAAGGCGGTCTGGCTCGCGGTGGCCTGCTCGCTCGCCCTCATCGTGCCCGGCTGGTGGTCGCACACCGCCTTCACCGCGATCGTCAGCGTCAACGTGGTCGGCCTCTTCCTCGCCTACGCCGTCCCGATCTTCCTGCGGCTGCGGCTCGGCGACGCCTTCGAGTCCGGTCCGTGGAACCTGGGCCGCTGGAGCAAGCCGGTCGGCTGGCTCGCCGTGGTCTGGATCGTGCTCAGCAGCATCCTGTTCATGCTGCCGCAGGCGTCCCCGATCACCGTGGACTCCTTCAACTACGCGCCGATCGCACTCGCCGTCGTCCTGCTGGTGGCCACGGTCTGGTGGTTCGCCACCGCCCGCCGCCGCTTCCAGGGCCCGATCAGCTACGGCCGCCCCGACGAGATCGCGGCCATGGACCTCATTTGACCCGACGCGCACCCAGACCCCGGTGCCGGTACCGCTTCCGCGGTACCGGCACCGGGGTCTTTGTCCGCCGTGTACCCCCGCCGCCACCGGACCAGACCAATATTCATGGCGTGGCATCCGCCCAAGTGCTGGCAGGGGCCCTGCGGCTGCTCCATAGTTGGCGCACGACGTGCACATGATCCAGCCATGACTCCGGACACCTGGGGGTAATCGCGCCCATGAGCAGAGCCCAACAGCCGTCCCGCAGAACCGTCCTGACCGTCGCGGTCGCCGCAGCGGTGGCCGGCGCCGCCACGCCCGCCGCGGCCGCCGCGCAGCGGGGGACCACCACCGTGCGCGCGGCGGTCGACGCCGAGCCCGGTCCCGCGGCCGCCCGCCCCATCGACTACCACGCCTGGACCACGTACAGCGAGTGGCGGGCCGGCACCGCACAGGGCACCCGCCCGGTCCCCGGCCCCCGCCCCGGCGTGGTGATCGGCGCCCCCGCGGGCTCCGTCGACTACACCGACCCGCACACCGGCACCACCGCGACGTGGGAGTACGCCACCTGGACCTCCCCGCTGTACCGGCTCACGGTGCCGGCCACCGAGGTCGTCTCCTCCTGGAACGCGCACACCCCCGAGGGCACCTGGCTCCAGGTCGAGCTCAGCGGCACGTACTCCGACGGCGGTGACACGCCCTGGTACGTGATGGGCCGCTGGGCGGCCGGGGACACGGACATCAAGCGGACCTCGGTGGACGGCCAGGGCGACGGCAGGAGCAGCATCTGGACCGACACCTTCGCCATCGACGACGCCTCCACCGGGCTGCGCCTCGTCTCGTACCGGCTGCGCCTGACGCTGTACCGCAGGCCGGGCACGCGGCTCACGCCGACGGTGTGGCGGCTCGGCGCGATGGGCTCCGACATCCCCGACCGCTTCACCGTCCCGGCCTCGCTGCCCGGCCTCGCGCAGGAACTGGTGGTGCCGCGCTACTCGCAGGAGATCCACAAGGGCCAGTACCCGCAGTACGACAACGGCGGCGAGGCGTGGTGCAGCCCGACCTCCTCGCAGATGATCGTCGAGTACTGGGGCGGGCGGCTCAGCGCCGAGCAACTGTCCTGGGTCGACCCGTCGTACACCGATCCGCAGGTGGACGCGGCCGCGCGCTACACGTACGACTACCAGTACGAGGGCTGCGGCAACTGGCCGTTCAACGCGGCCTACGCGGCGACCTTCGACGGCCTCCAGGGCGTGGTGACCCGGCTCGCCTCGCTGACCGATCTGGAGACGCTGGTCGCGGCCGGCATCCCGGCCATAACGTCCCAGTCGTTCCTCAAGACCGAGCTGACCGGGGCGGGTTACGGCACCTCGGGGCACCTCATGACCGTGATCGGCTTCACCGCGGACGGCGACGTGATCGCCAACGACCCGGCCTCGCCGGACGACGACGCGGTACGACGGGTGTACAAGCGCCGGGAGTTCGAGAACATCTGGCTGAGGACGAAGCGCTACAACGCCTCCGGCGGCGTCTCCTCCGGCACCGGAGGGGTCTGCTACCTCTACTTCCCGGCCCATCCGAGCGCCCACCAGCGCAAGGCCCTGGCCGCGGTGGGAGTGCGCTGACCGTGTGAGCAAGCTCATCGCCGCGCACGCCGTCGCGGGTGGCAAGGTGGACAAACGGGTGGGGGAGCCGCTCTGTACGTCCGACCTCTGTGAGCACCAGCATGACCGCACACTCCGCCACCGCCACCCGCGCCCGCACCGGCGGCCCCCGGGACCACGGCCCCGAGATCCTCGAACACGTCCTGGGGTGGGTCCTGGTCGTCGTCACCGCGATGCTGGTCACCCGGCTGGGTCTCCTCTGAACGAGCCCCCTGCTCCAGCGTCTTGATCAACCGGGCCCCGCGGAGGCGTCCGGCCCCGCGGAGGCGTCCGGCCCCGCGGAGGCGTCCGGGCCCGCGGAGGCCACGCCCGTCTCCCACCTGCGGGCCGTCGGCCGTTCCGGTACGGCGCCGCCGGACCCTCCCGTCGCGCTCCGCCCCGGCCGGCGCCGCACTCGGCCTCCCTCCCGTCGCGGCCGCCGGGCCCCGGCCCCCCCGGTCGCGGTCACTTTGACGAGCCGGCCTCCGGACGCCTTGGCACCCGGGCCGGACACCCCCGCCCCCGGCCTTCGGACCCTCTCGTGTCCCGCCCGCCGGGCCCCTCGGACCCCGTTCCCGGCACACGGCCCCGGTCGGCCCGTCGACCCCGCCGCGAGCCCCCCGGGATGCCGGTCTCCGCCGGCCCGGGGTTCCGGTCGCGGACGCTCCGGTACGCCGGCCGCGGAGGCCTCGAAGCACCGGCTCGGAGCGTCCGCGCCCAGCCGCCGCGGGCGCTCGGCTGGAATGTTCGAGTGAGCGGTCGTTAACTGGTGACGGGAGTCCGATGTTCGGGCATACTCAGCGCAGCCGCTGGTCAGCGGGCTTCCGTGATCCGGAGGTGCGCGCCGTGGCCGTAACGGAACGACCAGGCGGAGCCGCCCTGACCCGCGGGCCGTGCCGCCGGTTCCCGACCAGGGAGGAGACCGACGCCATGCCCGACCGCGACCCGCAGCCGGTGGAGCGTCAACTGCCGACGGACGAGGCGAGGGACCTGCTCGCGCTCGTCCGGGAGATAGCCCGGCGTGAGATCGCCCCGAAGGCCGCCGAGGAGGAGGACGCGGGACGCTTCCCGCGCGACGTCTTCACCCTGCTCTCGGAATCGGGCCTGCTCGGATTGCCGTACGACGCCGAGTACGGCGGCGGTGACCAGCCGTACGAGGTCTACCTCCAGGTCCTGGAGGAACTCGCCGCCGCCCGCCTCACCGTCGGCCTCGGCCTCAGCGTGCACACCCTCGCCTCCTACGCCCTCGCCACCTACGGCACCAAGCAGCAGCAGGTCGAGCACCTCCCCGCCATGCTCGGCGGCGGGCTCCTCGGTGCCTACTGCCTCTCCGAACCCTCCTCCGGCTCCGACGCCGCCTCCCTGCGGACCAAGGCCGTGCGCGAGGGCGACGGGTGGGTCATCACAGGCAGCAAGGCGTGGATCACGCATGGCGGTGTCGCCGACTTCTACACCGTCATGGCCCGCACCGGCGAGGACGGCCCCCGCGGCATCACCGCGTTCCTCGTGCCCGGCGACGCCCCCGGCCTCAGCGCGGCCGCGCCCGAGAAGAAGATGGGCATGAAGGGCTCGCCCACCGCCCAGGTCCACTTCGACGGCGTCCGCGTCGGCGACGACCGCCGCCTCGGCGAGGAGGGCCAGGGCTTCACCATCGCCCTGTCCGCCCTCGACTCGGGCCGCCTCGGCATCGCCGCCTGCGCCATCGGCGTCGCCCAGGCCGCGCTGGACGAGGCCGTCGCCTACGCCACCGAGCGACGGCAGTTCGGCCACCCCATCGCCGACTTCCAGGGCCTGCGCTTCATGATCGCCGACATGGCCACCCAGATCGAGGCGGGCCGCGCCCTCTACCTCGCCGCGGCCCGGCTGCGCGACGCCGGCAAGCCGTTCGCCAAGCAGGCCGCCATGGCCAAGCTCCACTGCACCGACACCGCCATGAAGGTCACCACGGACGCCGTGCAGATCCTCGGCGGATACGGCTACACCGCCGACTTCCCGGTCGAGCGCTACATGCGCGAGGCCAAGGTGCTCCAGATCGTGGAGGGCACCAACCAGATCCAGCGGATGGTCATCGCCCGTCACGTGGCGGGACCCGAAGCCCGCTGAACTGCCCCGTCCGCACCGTCGGCGCCGCCAGCCGCACCCACTCCGGGTCCTGGCGGCCCGGCAGCGTGCGCCCCCGGTCGGCCCAGGCGCGCATCAGATCACGGTAGATGGGCGGGTCCTGCGGCGCGGCGGGCACAGCCGCCACCGCGGGGCGTGGGACGAAGATGCGGCGCCGACGCCCGGTGGCCGAGTGCAGGGGTGTCATACCGGGAGAACGCCGCACCCGGTACCCAGGTCACCGCCCGCCGGAATCGAGCGTCAGTCCAGGGACGTCCGGCGCCGGACCGGGCCCGGACGCGCGGGGCTCAGGCGGCCCGGCGGCGCATCTCCGGCACCCGCATCGGGCGCGAGCCCGGACCGCCGACGTGCGAGAAGGGCTGCGTCCGCCAGTTCAGACCCTGGGGGAGCGTCAGCAGCAGGGCGGTGTCCTGCTCCTGCGGCGCGCCGGACTCGTCCGCCGGGCGGGCGTCGGCCGCCGAACGGCCCGTGCCCGCGCACACCGTGAGCCCGAACGGGTTCCACGGCGAGGCGCACAGCGCGTGCTCCGGCAGGGTCTCCTCGTCCGCCAGCAGCGCGATCGGCTGCGCGCAGTCCGGGCAGATCACCCGGTACATCTCCAAGGTGTCGTAGGCGTCCAACTCCTCGTCGAAGAAGTCGGGTTCGACGCCCTCCGGCTCGGGCTCGACCACCGGCTGCTGCCGCTTGGACGCGGATCGACCAGGGCGCTTGACACTCTGCATGGGATTCTCCCCCTAAGGCTGGGCCGTGAAAGGCGCAGCGGCCTCGACCACAGCAAGCACTTCCCGTCCGTCCTCGGCGGTAATCACGAGGACATCACGAAGCCTGTTCGAACCGTGTGGTGTTCGTCACATGCCGCGCGCAGATGACCGTGCGGGCGTCCACCGGGGCCCGTCGGGTGTCCGAGGGGATCGAACGCCCTGTAGGTTTTGGCGCCATGGAGGAGCTGGACCGTCAGATCGTGCAGCTGCTCGTCAAGGACGGGCGGATGAGCTACACAGACCTGGGCAAGGCCACGGGCCTGTCCACGTCGGCCGTGCACCAGCGGGTGCGCCGGCTCGAACAGCGTGGCGTCATCCGCGGCTACACCGCGGTGGTCGACCCGGAGGCGGTCGGGCTGCCCCTCACCGCGTTCATCTCGGTGAAGCCGTTCGACCCCAGCGCCCCCGACGACATCGCCGACCGCCTCGCCGGCGTCCCGGAGATCGAGGCCTGCCACAGCGTCGCCGGCGACGAGAACTACATCCTCAAGGTCCGCGTGGCGACCCCGCACGAACTGGAGGAACTGCTGGCGCGCCTGCGGAGCCTCGCGGGCGTCTCGACGCGCACGACGGTCGTCCTGTCGACGCCGTACGAGGCCCGCCCGCCGCGCGTCTGACACGGGAGGCGGCGCAGCCGCGGCGGTCGTACGGCGGCCACCGCGGCCCCCGCCGTGCCGGGGCGCCGCCCGAACCCGCCCCAGGTGCGCCGGCCCCCGCCGAGCGAGGGAGACTGTCGCCATGAGCGACCGCACCCTCCTCCTCCGCCACGGCGACGTCCACAGCCCCGCCGACCCCTTCGCCACCGCGATGGTCGTGGAGTCCGGCCATATCGCCTGGGTCGGCTCCGAGGGCGCCGCGGACGCCTTCGCCGACGGGGTGGACGAGGTGATCGACCTCGACGGTGCCCTGGTCACCCCGGCCTTCACCGACGCCCATGTGCACACCACCGCCACCGGCCTCGCCCTGACCGGTCTCGACCTGAGCGCCGCCCCCTCCCTGGAGGCCGCGCTCGCGCTGGTCCGGGAGTTCGCCGCCGCACGCCCCGCCGACCGCGTGCTGTTGGGCCACGGCTGGGACGCCGCCCGCTGGCCCGGCGGCCGGCCGCCGACGCGCGCGGAGCTGGACGCGGCCACCGGCGGCCGCCCCCTGTACCTCTCCCGCATCGACGTGCACTCGGCCGTCGTCACCACCGCCCTGCTGGACATGGTCGGCGGCGACCTCCCCCGCACCGACGCGCCGCTCACCCGCGACGCCCACCACGCCGTACGCCAGGCCGCCTTCGCCGCGATCACCCCCGCCCAGCGGGAGGAGGCCCAGCGCACCGCGCTGGCGCACGCCGCCTCCCTCGGCATCGGCTCCGTGCACGAGTGCGGCGGGCCGCAGATCTCCTCCGAGGACGACTTCACCGGCCTGCTGACGCTCGCCGCCGGGCTGTCCGGGCCCCGCGTCCTCGGCTACTGGGCCGAGCAGGACGTCGACAAGGCCCGAGAACTGGGCGCGATCGGTGCCGCGGGCGACCTGTTCGCCGACGGCGCCCTCGGCTCGCACACCGCGTGCCTGCACGAGCCGTATGCCGACGCCGAACACACCGGCACCGCCTACCTGGACGCCGACGCCGTCGCCGCCCACGTGATCGCCTGCACCGAGGCGGGCCTCCAGGCCGGCTTCCACGCGATCGGCGACGCCGCCGTCACCTCCGTGGTCGAGGGCGTGCGCGCCGCCGCCGAGAAGGTCGGCCTCGCCCGGATCCGGGCCGCCAGGCACCGCGTCGAGCACGCAGAAATGCTCACCCCCGAGACCGTGGCCGGCTTCGCCGAACTGGGCCTGATCGCCTCGGTGCAGCCCGCCTTCGACGCGCTGTGGGGCGGCGAGGACGGCATGTACGCCCGCCGGCTCGGCGCCGAGCGCGCCCGCACGCTCAACCCGTACGCGGCCCTGCTGCGCTCCGGCGTCCCGCTGGCCTTCGGCTCCGACAGCCCCGTCACCCCGCTCGACCCCTGGGGCACGGTCCGCGCCGCCGCGTTCCACCACACGCCCGAGCACCGCGTCTCCGTACGCGCCGCCTTCACCGCGCACACCCGGGGCGGCTGGCGGGCCATCGGCCGCGACGACGCGGGTGTCCTGGTGCCGGGCGCGCCCGCCGACTTCGCCGTCTGGCGCACCGGCGAGCTGGTCGTGCAGGCCCCTGACGACCGGGTGGCCCGCTGGTCGACCGACCCGCGCTCCGGCACCCCCGGGCTGCCCGACCTGACCCCGGGCGGTGAACTGCCGCGCTGCCTGCGCACCGTGGTGGGTGGACGGACGGTCTTCGTACGGCCGGGCGAGTGATCTCCGGGGGCGGCGCGGCGGCCGCCCCGCGCCCGCGCCGCCTCGCGCGACCTGCGCATCCTCTGCGCCGTTCCCGGACGCCTCGCCGTAAGCGCAGGTCAGGAGGCTGTTGACAGTCGGGCGCGGAGGGCCGGTAGGTTCGTCCGAGTCCACCACCGGACGCCCGACCGGGAAGCGTTCGCGCATCTCCTCGCCGCGCCGCTGGGTCAGGGACGGCGCCCCGCACCGGGGCACCGCCACTGGCAGCCAGGCTCAGCGCGCGCGCCGGCGGGGGAGCGTTCCAGCCGGTCGGCCAGGTGTGACCCGGGTGGGGCCCGGCCTCAGTAGACAACGGCTTTCGGTCGATCCGCAGCCAGCGGGTCCCAGGTCGGCCCGAAGGGCGCCGGGCCCCCATCCGCAGGACGGGGGAGGCAACCCATCCGTGTTCGGGACCATCCGAACAGTCGGAAGAGGGAAAGAACGTGGCGCAAACAGGCCGGGAACATCCCTAAAAGCACGTTCTTACCCCACTCTTGTGCAATCGACACCACCATACGTACGAGCTGTCACGTCTACCCAGGCGGCGGCCACTATGGTGGACGCCTGCGTACGACCAGAAGGGGCAGCAGTGAACGACGGCGACGGGACCCTCGCGGCCAAGGCCCAGGAGAGGCAGTTCGGGCCGCTCGGCACGGCCTTGGTGATCATCCCGACCTACAACGAGGCGGAGAACATCAAGGCCATCGTCGGCCGGGTGCGCAAGGCCGTCCCCGAGGCGCACGTGCTGATCGCGGACGACAACAGCCCGGACGGCACCGGCAAGCTCGCCGACGAGCTGGCCGCCGAGGACGAGCACGTCCAGGTGATGCACCGCAAGGGCAAGGAGGGACTGGGCGCCGCCTACCTCGCGGGCTTCCGCTGGGGCCTGGAACGCGGCTACGGCGTGCTGGTCGAGATGGACGCCGACGGCTCCCACCAGCCCGAGGAGCTGCCCCGCCTGCTCACCGCCCTCAAGAGCGCCGACCTGGTGCTCGGCTCCCGCTGGGTGCCCGGCGGCCGAGTGGTCAACTGGCCCAAGTCCCGCGAGTTCATCTCCCGCGGCGGCAGCCTCTACTCCCGGCTCGCCCTCGATCTGCCGCTGCGCGACATCACCGGCGGCTACCGTGCCTTCCGCGCCGAGACCCTCAAGGGCCTGGGCCTGGACGAGGTCGCCTCGCAGGGCTACTGCTTCCAGGTCGACCTCGCCCGCCGCGCGGTCAAGGCCGGCTACCAGGTGATCGAGGTCCCGATCACCTTCGTGGAGCGCGAGCTGGGCGACTCCAAGATGAGCAAGGACATCCTGGTCGAGGCGCTGTGGCGGGTCACCGCCTGGGGCGCGGGGGACCGCGTCGCCAAGCTGACCGGCAAGGACAGGCCCACCCCGTGACCGCCCGGCCCCTTATCCGGCGCTGAGCCGGAGCCAGGCACACTGGGGGTATGACGACAGGCGCTCCGACCTCCCCGAACACCGCCCGGCCCCGGCGCTCCCGGTTGCGCAGGTATCTGCCGCTGGGCCTCGCCGTGTGGCTGGTGCTGGAGATCTGGCTGCTGACCCTGGTCGCGGACGCGGCGGGCGGCATGGCGGTGTTCCTGCTGCTCGTGGCGGGCGTGGTGGCCGGCTCCGTGGTGATCAAACGGGCGGGCCGGCGGGCGTTCCGGAACCTCGACGAGGCCGTACGGCGAGGCGGCTCGCCCCAGCGCGGCGGGGGTAACGGACTGGCGATGCTCGGCGGCCTGCTGCTGGTCATCCCCGGCATGATCTCCGACGTCCTGGGCCTGCTCCTGCTGCTGCCCCCGGTCCAGAAGGCCGTGGGCCGCCTCGCCGAGAACACCTTCGAGAAGACGCTGCGCGGCGCCGGCCCCGGCAGCCTCGGCGACGCCTTCCAGCAGGCCCGCATCCACCGCCCCGACGGCAAGGTGGTGCAGGGCGAGGTCATCCGCGAGGAGCGCTCCGACCGCGGCGGATCGGATGACAGGCGGCCGCCGCTGACCCGCTAGCTGTTCTGTCCGGGGAGGTTGTGGACGGGTGAGCCAGGTCTCGGCTGAGGGATCTTGAACAGGTGAGGGCCTTCCGGTTCGGTGTGGATTGCGACG